>WFQD01000173.1 GCA_015487265.1 Sulfurimonas sp.
CACGGTTAATGACAAGTTTACTTTGTGGATAGCGTTTGTGAAATTGGTGGATAAATGAGGTGAGTGCATCTTCACATTGCTTTTTTTGTTGTGGCGTTTTGGCATAGAGATGATAAGAGTCTAGTGTATCAAAAAAGAAGTTTGTAAATCCACGTTTCAGAAGGGGCTTTATCTGGTGTGTAAAGATAAACTGTTGATATTCTTTGCTTCTAATGTCAAAAACATCACTTTTCCATGCTTTGTTCTTTGCAACTATCCATTTTTTATTGACTTGATGATGGAGTGCTGTGTCACGGTCAATCTCTCCAATACTTACATAAGCATACATCTTATTTTTATAGAGAGAAAATCCATGTGTATATGTGTTTATGTTGTTTGGCTCTACAATAATATAATCATGGATACCAACAAGCGGGTAAGAGATATTTTTACCATAGTACACAATTGCACTCTTATCTTCAAGTGAAGCAAACAGAGATGTAATAGATAGGAGAAATATAAATATATAACGCAACTATAACTCCTTGCTAAGGGTGTAGAGGAATTGATAATTAAGATAAATTTCAAACACTTTACCACCGATACCATTAACTGAATCGCTATACGATGTTCCGATGCTCATATGATCTTGTTGGAAAATTTTCCCACCATACCCAGCTTCAAAACTAAAAGTAAAATCTTGAAGATCAGAGTTATAATATGGAAGAATTTGAATATATGGTCTCCATACTCTTGTGTAGATTTCTCTGTTGGCTAATCCATAAGCGATATTGAGCCCGATGTTGTAAAAAGATCTTGGCAAGACTTTAAAATTTTGTGTTTGAATGGTGTCTATTACACCTTTTGAACCAGATGTTTCTGTGTATTGACCATTGTCGTAAAACACTCCAACTCTAATGTCTGGATACCCATCACGAATCTGTTGATAAACATTTGCAGTAAAATAATTACTCTGACCTAAATAAACATCATCTTGTGAATAAAAAGATGCTTTTTCATAACGTAATGAAAAAAGTGTAGATTTAAGGACTTGGTATTGAACCCTTGGGGATACAATATCCTTTTTACCGCCAAGATAAAGCTGTGTACTCTCATCTGCACGGATATTTTTACCCGCTTTGCCTCCAAGGGTAAAATCTGCACTCACTCTGTACTCTCCATCAACCCATGTAGAAAAATAATTCTCCATATGATGGTTATAAGCAGCTTGTATCTCTACATAACCTCGTTGAAACTCTTTTTTTGCTCCAAGGTATGCTTTGTATGTTGGGCTTGGTGGGTTGATAAGCAATTTAGTGTCTGTTGTGTCATTTGTATAGATATTAAAGCCCTCCATCATATACCAGTCATTACGCATATAGCTTCGGTTTGAGAGTTTAAGATAGTGTTGTTGTAAAGGCTCACGTAAGAGTCTTGAGAGTTTAGCATCCACCATATCTGTTCTTTTTTTGCTCAGGTCTCTGTGTCTAATGTAAGCATTTTGGTTAGCATCATTGGTATTGAAGAGTTTAAATGTTGTGCTTTGTGCAAGGGAGATTTGCCCATCATCTACTAGTGCACCTACTGCATCCCCTTGAGGCAGTAGCTCAAGATACTGATCTAGGAGGTTTTCTGTTCTTGTGTGGTCTCTAAAAAGGATGGCATCATAAAAAAGTATCCATAACTCTTTTTGTTTTGCTTTATTGTAAATTTTATGTGCTTTTTCATCTGCATGGTTATGCATTGCCCACGAATAGGATATCTCATCATAATCTTTTCTTTTGAGGTAGGGTTTTGCTTTTTTCAGTTTTTTCTCAAACTTATCTGCATGAATCACATTCATCGCTGCACGGAGATAGTTTGAAAGTGTTTGGCTGTCTTTTTTGAGCTCAGGATGCTGTTTCATTTTCTTTTTAAGTGTTTTTGTAATATCTCTCATAATTGTTTGAAAACTTCCCTCATCATTTTGAATCTGCTTCACATAAGCGAGTAAAAACTTGTATGAGATATCTTGTGTAGCTAGCTTATTGGCACGCTTTATCTCATCGAGATAATATGAGGATCTATTGATATTGTCAAGATAAAAATATGCCGATGCAAGTGGAAAGTAGAGTGATTCACTAATAGGTGCATCGTTTTCAATCTCCATGAGTATCAGTTTTACATTTTCAACATCATGCGTATCCATAAAGTGCCATAATAAAGAGATTTTAATATCTATATTGTCCGGTGCAAGTGCAAGGGCATGTTTAAGAGCAGCTTCCTCCTCCTCATGCTTTTTATAATGATTATAGAGTTTTGATTTTATAATCCAATAAAGTGGTTCTTTTGCAAGTGCAGAGTGTTCCTCATCGACACTTGTAAAGAGTGAACGGAGTTCATCAAACTTTTTTTTGTTAATGGCATCATTTGCATAGCTAAAAAACATATATGGAAGTTTGTATTTTAAATACCCCTCTCTTACAACATTAGCTGCAACTGTGGCATTGATATCTTGGTACACGATAGAGACTCTTTCATAATCAACCAGACGTGCTTTATGGATATCTATAAGTTGCTTTGATGCTTTGGCAGATGGGACATTTTTTTGCAGGTACCATCCAAGGTCACTTTTAAGGGCAAAATACTCCAATTCAATTGAGTCGTTTTGATCTTCTATCTTAGAGCTGTCTTTTGCTTGAGTTAATGCAGCAAATCCTTGTGCTATCTTTTTTTCTATATAGTAATATTTTGCAATCAAAGCTGCATCTTGTTTGGTATATGGCTGGTGTGGCTCAATAAGTTGTACATACTTTTGTGCTAGTTCCATATCACCAATCTCAAGGGAGAGTTCTAACATTTTTGTCAATAGTAAAGGATTGGATGTTCGTTTATACTCTTTATTTAGGATTTTGATAGCTTTTTCTGGAAAACCTGTTTTTTTGTAAATAGTAATGAGTAGGTTAATATTTTCTTTACTTGGATTACGTTGTACGCGATTAAAAACATAAGGCTCTATACTTTCATATTGGAAGTATGCTTTACCATAGTTTATAAGCTTCTCTTCTATTTTTGGATCATAACGGAGGTAATACATCTTTTTGAGATGTTTGATAGATTCTGCCGAGCGACCTGTCCATTGTGAGATGGTCGCCATTTTCTCATTCCAATAGTAGGAGTTTGGATGCGCAGCATATCCAAGCTGTGCTACTTTGTAGGCATTTGGTAAATCTCCTTTGTAGAGAAAAGTTTGCACCATAAGACGTAGCTCTTCATCTCCTAAAGAAGTTTTTTGTGTAGGTTTTGTTTTTACAATGTCGTTATTTTGTATCTTTACTTGTTTTACCGACACTGTTTTTGTTTTTGTTTTTGGTAAAGGTATCGTTTTGTTTGCAAATCTATACTTGTAACTTCGTGCAATCTTTGCATGCTTGTAGTGTTGTTGCAGGTTTTGCAGCTCTTTTTTTGCATCAGCATATTTGTCATAACATCCACATCGCACAACAGCATAGCTCCCAACCTCCATCACTTTACATTGTTGTGGAAAATCTAGAGATTGTAATTTACTTAGATTTTTTGGAGTATTGACATAGCTTGTTATTTGTACTGTATTACATGCTGTAAAACCATCTTTTGCAAGCCCGAGAGAAAATAAAATCAAGAAAAGAGTTATATATCGTATCATCATTAGTACTCATATTTTAGAATTTTTTTCGATAATGCCGAAGCATAATCTAATCTACCCGCAGCAAGATAGATGCGTAAAAAGAATTTTCGCATAGCTTTGTTACGGATATATTGTGACTCAAAGTTATGTGCCAATGAGGCAGCATCTTGCAAAAGATTACCAGATTGCAGGATACGGATTGATTCTTTGAGATAGTGACGTTTTGTTTTGTCATCTTTTGTATTATAAAAGAGGTTGAGATATGTTTCTGAAGCTTTTTTATAATCCCCCATAGTAAGATAAAAAGTAGCCAACCTCTCTTTTGTGACAGAAGAATCATGCGCATATTTTTTCAAAATCTCTTGAGCATCTTTATAGCGATGCTGTTGCATATAGTACTCATAGCGAAAAAGTGCCCACTGTATGTAGTTTTTAGTATCTAATTTCTCAAGAAGATTAAGGTATTTTATACTCTCTTGTGGTTTATGAAGTTTATTGGCAAAATAGTAACCATTTTTTAAGAGTGCTATATCATTTTGATGGCTAGGAAAAGCTTTTTGCAAAAAGAAATATGTTGCATAGTTGTTTTTTGCAAATAGTGCCTCTTGGTACCATTTGTAAGCGTCACTACCATATAGTTTATTGACAAATATTTTGTTGAAAAGTTGTTGTAAATCGCTATAGAGTGCATCTTTTTCCTCAGGTGTTGTATCTTTAGCAAAATATTTTTCTTTTTTTGCTTGATAGAGAAGCACAGTAGCTTTATGTCTAATGGATACATTTTTACTGTTAATAAGGTTGTGAGATATTTTTATGGCATCATTGAATTTACCTACATTCATATGCTGTTCCATTATCATAAGTTTGAGTGACTGGTCGTTTGGACTGTGTTTGAGTAGGTCATTGAGATAGACCATATTGAGTTGGTAGTTTGATCCGTCATTTGAGATTTTATCTTTTAGAACCTCTTTTGGATAGAGTGCAACTAGCACAATGACAAAAATGATGATACTAAAAATAATCTCTTTATATGTTGCCACATAAATGTGTTCATCTTGTTGATTATTTGCATTGTACATCTATACGAACCTTTTTAGCTGATTTAAAATCGATTTGCACTGTTTGTGCATGATGTTGCAATCTATAGCCTTCATGTGGTGTGATGCTAAATCTACACCCTTGTGGACTATGAAATGTAAGCTTGAGTGGCATATGACCTTGAAATTGATACTGTTTTGTGTCGCCATCTTTTGTATAGGATACAAGTTGTGCATTTGCATTGACTAGAAAAGCAACATCTTCCTCTTCACTAGAAGAGAGTTGCACAGTATGGCGTATATGTTGATCAAGTGCAATAAAGGTATGGTTCTCAAAATGTTTGATGCCGACAACTGAAGGGGAGTGTTGGAAATGAACTCCACCATTTTTCTCTTCTATACGGAGTGTTTTAAGATTTTTCATCCCATCAACAAGCCATCGATTACCCTCATGAGCCATCGATACTGTAAAATAATCCATCGCTTTTGGGATATACTCTGAAGCAAAGATTGGCAAGATATCTTTTTGTTGCATCACCCAGTCTAATACATAACGAACTGCATTTAAAGAGGCTTTTTTAGAACCCGAATAGAGGTGGTAATAAACATCAATCGGTTTTAATCTTTTTGGCGAGTTAGTAAGCTTAAATGTTTGGACAACTTTTTTAAATCCCCAAAATGGACCAAGCCAATCGTTTGTAAAAACATTTTCATTTTGTGCAGCAGTGTAAATCTGGTAGTATTCACCACGCTCTATGCCAAGTGGTGCAACCAATGTTAACCATGGTGTAGCATTATTGATAGTAGTATATCCTCCATTGAGATTGAGGATATGATGTTTGTAAAGATAACTTAGTGCGTTGATTCGTGGTGCACAATCTCCACTCCAAAAGACTGTTTTTGCTCGTTTAGATGAGTGCTTATCAAGCAGTTTGTTTTGGATATACCCAAGTGATCCATTAAACTCATAAGCAAGGGAAAATTTATACCCTTTTGGTTTAAGACGATATTCTTCCGGGAGTGAATCATTTTTTATTTTACCCCAAAAAAATGGATGGGTAAAAGTGTGTGTAGCAGGTTCTACATTTGGGAGTGCATAGAAGTTATGAGCAATCTTTGAGAAGCGTTTTGATTGTTTAGGATAGAGTCCATTTGGCATCACCTCTGCACCAATGATAGAAACAGAGTGGGGGATAGGATATTTTTTTAAAATCTCTTTGTAGATTATGTCTCCAGAGACTAGTTCCGGGTTAAACTCAACTCCGTTCATGATGCCATCCCCATCGATATGGGTAAAAAAGAGTCGGCTCCCATTCTCTGTTGTAGGGTCGGGAACAGGGAGCTTTTTTAGACGTAGTGCCTGAGCGAAAAACTTAAAAGGATTGATTGTCCAAATGTTTTCACCATTTAACTCGAGTAAAAATGCATTAGCTATAGCATATCCACCCCATGGTGTAATCGCTGCAAGTGTAGATGTAAGGCCTTGTTCATCTTGGTAGGTAAAGAGTGGTTTTGAACCTTTTGGTGGCTGAAAATAAAGAGTGTCCGCAGAAGGGGTGGGTTGGAGTTCATATCCCATCATTGAATCTTTTACTATAACCTTCTTTTTAGAGTTTTCTTTCCCATCATAGGTGCTAATGCCAAGTTGTAATACCCGTTGTTGTGTTACAGGAAATCCAAACCCTGATGCAAAAGCTACTGGAATATGATGTTGGATAAGTTCTTTAACCCATTCTATGAGCTCTGCTGGATTTTCACTATCAACAGTAAGCCAGATGACAACACCGGCATATTGGGTCATCTTATTTGGGTTTGGCAGTCCACGACGCACATCATAAAGCTTTTGGATATACCCTTGATATTCGAGTGGCAAAGCACCGTATTGGTGTGCTGAGGAGACGATTTTATCATCAATGCTTTCATCAATGAGCGTAAAAATCTCCCTCTTTACGGCATTTTTTGTGCTTTTGCCATAAATATCCATCGCAGAGTTGGTAAGATAAGGGATAACACCCATAGAGGTAAGTTTTGAGATAGGGAGGCTCATATCGAACTCTATATCGATAATATCGGTAGAGTTCAAAGAAGCGGTTTGAATCCATTGTTGCACTTCTTGATTTTTAGAGAGATTAAAAAGCACAAGACCATCACAATAGGGTGCAAGTTTCTCTACAAGGGTGTTGTTGTGTGAACCAACAAGTAAAAAGGGGTGCTGCAATGTTTGATTTGATTTTATTTTTTGCAAGATATTGGTGAACTTATTACTATCTGTATGAGCACCCAAATCAAGAAAAAAGTTTTCAAATCCCTGTTTGTGGTAGTTTTTGAGTTGTTCTAAGAGTTGTTGATATTGTGATTCTTGTCTTATCTCAATACGTGCATAGATTTTCGTTTTATAAAGAGCAAACCCATGCGTATATACATTTGTTTTTTCAGGATCAACGATGATATAGTCATGAATACCAACCATTGGGTAAGAGATCTCTTTGCCAAGATAGACAATAGCACTTTTGGACTCTAATGAAGCAAAGAGTGTAGAGCCTAAAAGGATACAAAAAAGTATAATTTTACTGCAACATAAATGTTTCATAATTCAACTTCTCCATTTCATCACGTATCACAAGTACGCCAAAAGTAAAAACAATGAGCAATGATACGGTATATCCATACCCATACATTGCTGTTCCCATATCAATCGAGAGCCAGGTAAGCAAGCCATTAAGGAGAAAAAAGGCTATAGAGAGCCACATTGCCGATTTTTTCCTATCGAGGTAGTAGAGGATTGCCAAGATGGACATAAACGCTAACTGTAACAATGCTCCAATCGTTAAAATATAAAAAAGTCCAAGGTAGAGTGCCGAAATATGTAAAAGATTAAAGAGTTTATCTGCTGTAAGAAACAATACAATATCGACAATCCCCTGTACCATAAGAATTTCATGGAGTGCGTGGCGTACAATGGCAGTCATATCATTACGGTACTTTTTAATCATACCAAGTGTTCCTCCACTACGCACAGCATCGTAATAAAGGTCATATTTTTCGGCAAAATCAGCCTCAAGTCTGAAAAAGAAAATCGCCATACCTGGTAAGATGGAGAGATAGGCTAAAAAGATAGGCATATCGTACACAACAGATGCGTTAAGCTTCCCTATAACAGTGTTCCCCGTTGCAGGGTGATACCAGAAGATAAATTTATCGACCCATGAGCCGAGATTGTAGGTAAGCCCTGCTATCCCAAGAGACCAGTACCAGTTTTGATCTAAAAAGAAGTTGAGTTTCATAAAGATAGTAGATGGGTAACTTTTGATGATATAAGACATCAAAATGATAAAAAGGACACCATTACCTGCAAAAAAGATATAAACAAGCATCTCAATAGAGTCTCCATAGCTATACGAAGTGATGACAATAAAAAGATATGAGAGCAGATATGCCCATACCACCTGAGTGTAGTATTTTAAACTAGCTGCTAAGATGCTTGAAATCCACACACCACATAAAATCAAAAAGGTAAGAATTGTCCCTATGATAAACGAGGTGCTCATACCATCAAAAACCCAGAAATATAATGGGATGATAAAAATGAGCCCCAAGCTCCATGCCAAAAAGATAGCACCGAAGTAGGATGGGAGTATCTCCTCTTCCCTGTTTTTAAAGATAAGGTCGGCTATATAACGGGTAAATGGAAGCTGTAAAATACCTGTAATAATCAAGCTCGATGCCAAAGCGATGGCATAGGTGATAACTACCTGAAATCGAAATGCATCTTTGACCTCACCAAAATTTGAGAGGTTGATAAACCCAATGAGAATAATAGCGACGATGGAGATAACCCATGGACCGGAACTTAAAATAGCGGAGTAGCCATACACCTTCCCAAGTGATAAGAGTCTGTCTTCTCGTAGTACCTTACGTAGTTCAAAGCCTATGCCTGCCATAGTTTGTTTCCTTGTGGCGGATTTATAGAGAAAGAGACAATTTTAAATCTTTCTAACATCTCTTTTGGATAAGGGACTTTTTTAGGAAGATAGTAAGGGAAAACCCTCTCTTTTAACATCTCCCATGTAAGCTCTTTTGCCTCTTCATAGAGCTTGCCGTAGTGTTCCAAAAAAGCATCTTGACTGTAGTAGGTACGAACACGTTTGAGTGCACATTCTTGTGCCTGTTTCCAAAGTCCATTGTCAAAATCTAAAAACTTGATGTATTCTTGTGCAAGTGCTTCTGGATTTGCTATTGCTGTGATTGCACCTGCACTCCCTAGCATTTTGTCTTTTTCATCTAAGCCACCCTCAATAAGATCGCGACAACTTCCAACATCTGTTGCAACACATGGTACACCTGCTGCAAAACCCTCCAGAATAACCAAAGGCATCCCCTCACTAATTGATGTGAGTGTTTGCAGGGCAGATTTTGGGAGAATCTCTTTGATATTGCTATGACCAAAAAATTTGATAGTATCATGATGCTCGACAAGTGCATCAAGAGAGAGATTGCTTTTGTTATTACTAAAACTTTGTAGATTCTGTTTGAGTCCGAGTGAAATTGCCATCTGTTGACACTCTTCAAAATATTCCGCATCCTCTTCAACAGGACCTACAATCCACCCCTCAATATCTGGAATACTTAGCGAAGCGATTTTAATAGCTCTAATAAAGGTTTTGATATCTTTAATCGGTACAACTCGACCAATAAGGGTAATGATTGGTTTTGGTCTCTCAAGACGCTCTTTGATGGTTGCACCAAGACCTTCTATATCAACACCGTTAGGGATAACAAGTGTTTTATTCTCATCTGCTCCATAACTAACTTGAATTTTTTGCGCACCTGAAAAGAGTGAACAGATATAGTTGGCTCTGTCATAACAAAATAGTCCGATTCTATCAAAAAAAGTAACCCACATCTTTTTGATGTAGTTGTACTCTTCAGGTTGTTGCAAGAGAGATGGTTTTTTAAACTCAATCCAGTCCGCTGAAAACATATCTATTTTACGTTCACGAGTGTAGATACCATGCTCTGTAAGAAAAAATGGTCGCTCTGTATGATACGAAGCGAGTGCACCGACAAAGCCTGCATACCCTGTAGATGGTGCATGTAAGATTTTTGATTTTGGGAGTTTTTCAATTATTTGAGCGAGAATCCAGATAGGTTTATGGATATTTCGCAGTGTCCAAAAATAATCCACAAAAGGAACATCAGGGCAGTTTTGAGTGTATGTTTTATCTATAAAATCCCACGATTTTTTTGAAAAAAGAAAATCTTCAAATGTTACATCTTCTGTATAAAATGAGATGTTTTGTATCATCTTTGGAATCTCCATTTTTGAACTACGAAACCCTTTGTAAAGTGCTTCAATAGCTTCAAATCCATCTTCATTTCCTTCTCTACTCTGCGGTGTAAATTCTTCTTGGTCCATAAAAAGATAGTGCTCTTCAAGGTGGACAAGATTTGGTGGAAATTCATAACTGATTTGCATCTTCTTGCCATCAATAGTATCAAGTGCACCAATAAAACAGACACCAAAACGAAATTGTGGCAACCCTTTGATAAGTTGGAGTAACCATGCAGACACACCACCTCTTACATAAGGGTATGTTCCCTCTGAGAAAAGCATAATATCAACATTATCACTTTTTGGAAATTGTTGTGCCATATTATGCTCGCTTCCATTGTTCTAAGATAGGATAGATTGTTGCATTTGTGTTGATGGTATTAAATTGAGACAACACAGATTTTGCAAGATGATATTTTTCAAGTAAGTAATATGATTCTGCCATATAAGGCAAAATGAAATTAGCATCATCTTCACGAAGCTCTTGTGCAACAGTAAACTCTGTGATTGCCTGCTCATACTCTTGTCGTTTCATATGAACACGCCCAAGTAGGAGGTGAAGTTTTGAAAGCTGTGCTGTATAGTAGTGTTGTTGTTTTGACTCAAGCGTAGAGAGACGAAGCAGGCTGAGGTAATGGGAACGGGCAATATTGATGTGGTTTTCAACCTGCTCTAAAAATTCCTCATTGAGACTTTCATGTGATAGTTCAGTGTAGAGAAGCTCCCAGTACATAAATGCCAACTCTTTTGCTGCTTCTGCTGAAGCTTCTCTCTCCCCATCCTCTTCTGCCTGTTTTAAGTTTTCAAGTTCTTGATTGATTTTTTTTGCGAGTTTTTTCTCTGCTTTATCGATGATGGCATAGCCAAACATACGGATTTCATCATCTGTACTTGAGAGTGTTTGTTTAATAATCCTTAGATTTGCCGGTGATGTATTGGCTGAGAGGACATTAAGCGCTCGAAGTTTTTTGGACTGTGGTGCATATTTACTTTGCATCAAATCATTTAATGAGCCCTCTCCAAAAACACGATGGACATTCAAAAAGGAGATACCAAACTCATCAAGGTTGAGAATATTGGTAGTTATGTGTGTGTCTTTGTACTCGGTATTTACCAGAAGACGAGCAAGAAAGATAGATGAGATATACCCAAGCAGGGGCATAGATAAATTGAAAATAAAGAAGTATAAGAAACTAGACCGAACGTTGTAGCGATGCAGAGAAAACATAAAAAGTGTTTTGTAAAACTTGTTTTGATCTGCAATCTCTTTAAGTCTAAGTATATCGTGTTTATTTACCTTATATGAGCTTGTAATAAATCGTTTTTTTATGTATCGAGAAAGTATTAGTGAAAGAATAAGACTAATAATAAGATGAACAATAATAAAGAACCAAAAGTAGGTATTTATAAATGATAGCAAATTAGTTAACATAATCTTCTCGATAATATTTTGAAAGCAGAGGCAACTTGTCCATAGAAAAAGTCATATAATCAAACTCTTTGTCTTTTTGCTCTTGTAACATCCCTTTTAGGCGATTAAGAAGTCCTATCGCTGCAGCTTTGTCATGAAGTGGTAAAAGGAGCGTTATGTAGTAAAAATCGTTGTTTTTTACCAATGTAATCATATCAAGAGAACGAAGCATATGCTCAACTTTTTGATAAAGTCGTGCTGTTTGCAGTTCATTGTTTATACGCAATACAAGTATGACTGAGTTGACCTGAAAACGTTTGTGTAAATCTGATAATCTTGATACCTCAAATTTAAAGTCTTTATCTTCTATGAGCTCAAACCCTTCCAGTGTTTTTGAAACATAACTTTTTTTCGTCTCAATAGTAACTGTCTCTTATACACATCTGA
>WFQD01000174.1 GCA_015487265.1 Sulfurimonas sp.
CTTTCGCTCCCATTAAATACCCTCTGGTTAAGTCAAAAAATGTCAGATAAATTAAAGCTCGTCTTCATGTTTGAACAGCCTTATTGTGATTTATAGGCTTTCAAACGGGCTTATAACGCCTTTTTTACTTTGGTTTAAATCAACCCGAATACGCTCACGTACCAAACCCAAAAAAATGGATTTAGGGAGCATTGTTTATGCCGTCTAAATAATCGTATTTTATTCAGCAGGGGGGGGGCAAGATGAATTGAGCTTACTCAAGAGAGGGAACTTTGGAGTTGAATATTTTCAATCTCAAAAATTTACCCCCCCACTTGATAAAACTGCTCAAAAAAACAACCTAAAACTCATGAAACACGGTAAACTCTTTTAAAAGCAAAAACTGTAAGTTAAGGTCTTTAGAAGGCCGTTTGGCTTAATTTGTTAGGCTGTTTTAAACAGCCAGCATTACCAACAGGGAGCTGTATGAAATCAGATAAAGTGGCATATGAGTTATTGCAAAATTTAGGGTATACAGTGGAAATTATATCCACAGCAGATAACAAATAAAAAAAGCAACAAAATAACTTATTTTTTCGGGTGATAAAGGACATCTCTGTTTCAGAAGTTTTTATTTCTACAGAAGAAAAAATGATACTGTCATTGTAAGCTTCATATTGAATGGCTGAATCATTATTCAGCTTTGCTTAAGCACTTAACCAAAAATTTATAACACTGGTTTTTTAATAAATCCTGATTTGAGTTCAGAGGAATTCAAGATTAGAACACAAATAAAGTAAGAATAAATACTACTATGAATAAACAACTAGACAAACTCTTACAACAGCTGAACGACAAAAAAAAACAATTACAGCAACAAGTTACGGTAATTGAAAAACAGGAGCCAAAACAAAAAATACTGTTGGCTATCGCCAAACAGAAATATTTTTATTTAAAAAAATATCCTAATGTTATTCTTGATCGGGATACTTCTTATCTTTGGCCCGAAAAAGAACTTGATATATCGAATATAAAAACAGAACTTACAGGCCAAAATCTTGGTGATAAAAATGAAGTGAAGTCTCTTTTAAGTTTCTTGAAGCAGATCAGTTATTTAAAATTTAAGGGATGGGAAATTCCAGCCCCTTTTGATTTTCAATCGATTATCGATAATACAACGGATACTAACCCTGAGGATTTACCATCCTTAATGTATCAAAATGAGGATATACATTTTGTTTTCAGCTCTTATTCAAAAAAGCAAGACACTATCGTTAATAAATTAGGGCGTTTACTAGTATTAGATACGGACGATTGGCCTTACTCAGGAGTAAAGGAACATATAAAGAATAAACGTTTCTCCGTAAATAAAATTATTTACCAACAAGATAAGTTTGAGCCATGTTGGGCTATTGAAAATAAAACTACCGGCTCAATAAGTAGTTCGCAATTTTTCTTAGTTAACAAGGTCTTTGCAATCAATGAATATTTGCTAGATCCAAGTTTTAGTAAGCTTTCAGAAAAAGAACAAGAAATAACTCTACATAAGCGCAGTAAAAAAGCTCAAGAAGATTTCTTACAAGTCCTTCTTCAAAATAAATTGGTGCCTATTTTTGATAACCACAAAGCTTACCCGCTTTACGATCTATTGTTAAATGACCTACCAAAACTAGAAGAACAGTTAAAAGAAGTTAACACTGAACTAGATAAATTAAAGGCAATAAAAAATCAGCAACGAGAGCTGTTATCTTCTAAATTCAATTACCAAGAGCTTTTAACGTTTAATCAGTTTGATTGTCAGGAAATTGATAAATCCCCCATTCGTTTTGCCCATGAAACTATTAGGTGGTGTGGATTATTACAAGAAAAAATAGCTGAATATCAAATTAGACAGCATAACTTAATAAGTGAGGGCAATACCATTACCAGTGATTTGTCACGAAGATACAAAGTTGATGCAAGCCTTTCAGAAACAGAGAATAAACTTTTAGAGAGTCGTCAAGTATTTATGTTTGAGCATTTAAATATGGATATGAATATTCCCATAGCTAATTTAGCCTCAATGAAGTTACAAAGTTTACATATGAAAAAAAGGCTATTTAACTTAAATTCAGACGATAATGGGTTAGTGAAACTTGGGGAATTTGGCGCAGAGCCAAGAGCTAGTTTTGATTTAGTAGCTGAAAATAGCGCAACGATGTTAACTGATGCTCTTTTACGAATTGAATTTTATCAAGACAATTCAGCATTGGTCAATGCGTTAATCCATGCTGAAAAAGAATGGACAAAAGACTTTAAAGCGATTAAGTTGATCTCTAAAGAAAAGCTAAAACTAGAGTGCGAGGAGGAGGATATTGATGAATCTCTTTGGCAAGCTTGGTTTATTGAATGGACAGATAGACGCTGGTTAATTGAACAGTGCTTACAGCCTTTGATTGAAAAAGGTATTGAGGGAGCATTTGTTGAGCATAATGTAGAAACTCAAACCCCTTTAGTGATTAAGTTAGTTGAGCTATTAACTAACTATAGAAATAAAGTGGATGACTTTTATTTATCAGATAGAAAAAGTATTCATCAAAAATTTGCCTTTCAAGATGGGGGTGAGTTACAAGAAAAATTTGAAGCCGAAAGCGAGCTTTATAAACATACCATTGAGTTTCAAACCAAATTTCATGATATTGTTTTTGGCTTAGAAAAGGTTGAAGAGCGATTGTGGTTATTTAATTGGGGAGATGCTTTGGTTGGTATGGCAATTGATGCAGTTTTAGACTTTATTAGAGATAAAGAGTTAGACAGTATATCTCGAGCTATTATTGGCGATTTTACTCAGTTAAGATTACAAAATTATTCGACATTCATTAGTGATGCTAAAGCACATGCTGAAATGTCAGCTAAACGGGATAAAGAATATAACTCTTTGATGTTCAAAATGCGTAAAAAGTTGAATCAAAAATCTACAGAGAAAGAGGGATAAATCATGGGTATTTTAGGAACAATTGGCGGTTGGGTTAGTAGTGGTATAAGTGCAGTATCAGATTATTTGAGTAGTGATTCTAGTTCCTCAGATAGTTCTAATAGATCGAGTTCATCAATTACAAATTATGAACCTGATAAAGTAAAAATTGCAGAGATTAATAAAGAAACTCAATTACAACTTGCAGGGAAAGAGCAAGAGCGTATTGAATTAATGCGTGATGTAAAAATAGAAATACTAAGGGAGCAGGCTAAATTTGAAGCGGCCATTGCTCAAACTAAATTAAATGGCTTAGAACAAATGAGCGAGATCATTGTAAATATGCAAGATCGTTTCAATGAGGTTGCAGAGAAGCGACTTAAAATTATTGAGCAAGGTTCGTTGGATGTAATTAAAGGTATAGAAAATTTTTATCACGAATTACAAAAATCAATTGAACAAAGGGATATTGAGTTTACAGAAAATAAATTGCCTAATTTATTAGAGCAACTGGGCAAATACCCCGAAGATTCACCATCCCATAAGCTGTACTTTAAAAAAATTGATAGTCTAATTGCAAATCAAACTTCATATTCAGAGAGAGCTTTAATCGATTTATCAGCCAGGCAGGATAAAATTATTACGAGTAGTTTAGCAACAAAAGAGCGGATCACCGCTCATACGGATCAGCTAACTTCGCAGATCGTTGAAAAAATAATTGATAACCGCGAAATCTTACAAAGATCTTTGGAGAATAGTTTACCTGAATACCGAGACCAACCTGTAGAAGTTGGCACACCACAACTCATCGAAAATAAAGGCTGATAAAGTGTTTGGAGTAAAAGGGGGTAACCTGAGTTTAAGCAGCAATAAATGGGGTCAATGTCAACTTGAGTAAAGGGGTCAAAGCCACTGGTGTGAAGTGTCAACACTATTTCGTACCTACACTTTTCTCAAGCTCCGCCAAATGTTCTAAGCGCAAGGCCTCTCGTTTTCAACTGTGGATGGTGGCCTCATATTGCTGAATGCAATAAGTGGGGTCAGTGTCGACTTAATAAGTGGGGTCAGTGTCGACTTTAATTTAATACAATCAGGTGAATGTCATTCAGAAGGGGGGGGAAGAA
>WFQD01000175.1 GCA_015487265.1 Sulfurimonas sp.
CCCTTAACCTCAGCAGTTATGGAGATACTAAAAGACCAAAGACTACTTACAGGACATCAAACCTATGTATTTACAACCTCAACCCAAGAGGATATACCAATCAACCCAGAGACACCAAATAGAGCATTACAAAGATTAGGATTTAACAATGCAGAGAGAGGACGGAGACAAAGGTTACACAGTTTCAGAGGAACTTTTAGAAGCCTTGCAGAGACATACACAAACGAGCATAAAGCAAGTGAAGCTATAAAAGAGATAGCATTAGACCACAGGACAGGAAACACGGTAAGAAATGCTTATGCCAATAAAGCCAAGTATTTAGAACAGCTAAAGCCATTGATGAAGTGGTGGAGTGATTTTATAGAGAATTTATTAGATGAGGAGATGAAAAGATGAACGATCTACCAAAGAGAGATGATAAAATATACAAAGAGATTGAAGAGTTTAAAGATTATGAGCTTACTTATTGTATAGCTTATGAAATGGCAATAAGGAATGATGAGGTTAAGAGGTTATTTGGTATTTTGGAAGACAAAAAAAAGAACTTTAAAATAGATGATAATACAGTAAAAATAATTCAGACAATGATGAGAGTACATGGGGAATTGAGAAATTATGGGTTGGATTATATTACAAGTAATGCACATAAATATGCTATTGATTATAAAATTGATAATGAATTAGTAGCATACCAATACGATAATGAACTTAATTATAGTGATATGCTTGTTAATAAAGTTATTAACAATAAAACAAATAACAAGCTAAACATAATTGAGAAAATGTATAAACCTAATTTCTCAAGACCACAACTGACTTTTAAAAACTCAAAAATAATATCAGTTGATATAAACCCAGCATTACCAAAAAAAGAGCTTTTAGCATACATTGAAAAAATAAAAGATGATTTTGATAAAGGATATTTAGAGATACAAACTCCAGCAGAGCTTTTAAATGAGGAGATACAAAAGGTGGATAATTTTGACACAAGAGCAATGCTCACAAAGCAAAAGAGATTAGCAGATATGTTTTTTATATATGATTATGCAACATACAGAATGAAAGAAGTTAAAGAATATAACGAAAGATATAAAGCAGAACTTGACGAGAAACTATCCTTTATAAAAAATGATAAAACCTTAACAGCTAAAGAGAAAAAGATACAAGAGATGGAAGCAAAAAAAGAATTTATAGAAGCAAAATCAGAAGCGAAAATAAAATCAATATGCAATGAAGATGATGTATGCAATCAAGTAGGGTTACAAGGCGATAGTGTTTATAAATATTATCTTGCAATTAAACCATACATTGAAGAGAAGAGATATAAAGAACTCATTACAGGAGTAAGCATTTTATAAAGTGCAAAAAAATCCTCTAAAATCTTGCACTTTTTTATTGCATTTTTTGGTGCAAAAAAATTACTCAAAACTTTGCACTTTTTTTCTTTAAATTTTAGTGCAAAAAAATCCCTCAAAATCTTACACCTCAGAAAAAAACATTTTTGTATAATTTCATTATCGTAAGCTTACAAAAACCAAATAAAAACAAGGAGTTACAAGATATGAACACCACAACCAAAAAACCGAGAAACAGAACGATGCCAAGAGCATCAAAAGAAGCGGATTTTTTAAGAGCAAGACAGGTAGCCGCACTTTTAGGAGTAGGGCTTAGTACTGTATGGCTATGGAAAAAACAAGGTAAACTCAAAGCTTATAAATTAAGTGAAAGAGTAACAGTTTTCAAAAGAGATGAAATCGAAAGAGTTTTTAAACTCAAGCCAGACAATAAAGAGGTAGCATAAATGACTACTGAAAAGACAATCTTAACTCAGGAGGTGAAAAATGAACAGCAGTTGAAACCTCATCACTAAAAGATTGACTTTGTAAGTGATGAGGTAACATAATAGTCCGCAACTGTTATTTTATCTACATACACCCTACAAAGTCAATACTCAATCAATAAAATTTACAGATATTTTCAATAAAAAGCTGCCTAATTTAACAGCAATATCCTATTGCCAAATTTTAGGCTTGAATTTATAAATTAAAACCCCTTGATTTAGGGATTAATGACTTACAGGAGCATAAAAAATGAAAAATTTATCAATCTTTGACAAATGGAAGATATGTAACAACTATCTTATAGAAAACAGTCAAGGTGCAATGTTTGATCCAGAGACAGCATATAGGCTTTATGGAGTTAAATTTTTAGAGCTTATATTTAAGAAGCATTATGATGTAGGGGTAGGGATAATCATAGGAGATGATGGAGTAAAGCCAATACTATCAATGTATTTCACCCCTAAAGGCATAAAGAAGCTTTTAAAGACCAATCAAAAGATGAGAGATGAGGTAGAGCAGCAA
>WFQD01000176.1 GCA_015487265.1 Sulfurimonas sp.
ACTGTACCTTTAGGGGATCTGTTCCCGCAGTAGAAACCAACGCATCATAACGCCACAAAAATTTTAAAAAATCGAGTTTTGATGATAACAAAAAGATACGGCGCACAAAATCATTGTCCTGCAAAACCGTTTTATTGGCACTATTGAACAGGGCAAGATCAACAGTATGCCCACTTGCATGCAAACTTTTCAGCATAGGCGTTGCCATAATTAAATCACCTAACCCCCACGAGTGGATCACTAAAATTTTCATTTAAACAATCCCTTTAAAACTCTCCATTTTTTCCGTTTAACTCTATTAAATATAACAGGCATAAAACTTAATACAACAAATGGAAAGTAACACGGGAAATATCGTTTAGTAAATATAATTCTATTTTTCAACCTGACAATATCCGCACCATCCCCTATACTCTTAACAGAAGCACTCTCCTTGTGCCACAAAATACTATTGCAACAGATATCGAAATCCCATCCCATATTTTTTGCCCGTTGTACAATGTCCATCTCTTCAAAAAAGAGAAAATATGTTTCATTAAACATCCCCACAGATTCTAAGAACTCTTTTTTAAAAAGTAATGAGGCACCAATAGGGTAATCCACCTTTCTTTTTCTCTTACATATCTCTTTATGATCTTGTCTCTTATACCCTATTGTACGTGCTTGCGCTATAAACTTATTATATTTACCACCTATACCTTGGAGCATATTTGTCTCATAATAATAAAGGACATTTCCCCATAAACCAACATTCTCTTTCGATTTTTGAGCACATTTTACAAGATTATTTAAGGTATTTTTTTCAACGACTGTATCGTTGTTCAATACCCATATATAATCATATTTATGCAAATTTGCAAACTTAATAACTATATTATTACCGGCTGCATAACCATTATTACAGGTAGATTGTATAAAAACAATTTTTTTATCACTTTGAGTAAACTTTAAATCCTCAAAACTATCGAAAGCCAAACCACTTTGTGTCAAAAAATTCTGAATATATATTGACGAGCCGTTTGGAGAAGCATTATCTACAATCACAATACAAAAATTATCGTATGCGAGCTCCATTAAACTTTCAATACAGGCGATAGTCTCTTCAAACGTATTGTAATTCAAAACCGATATATAAACTTTCGGCTCACTCATCCAAAATCCTTCTCCACCTTTTTTTTATATTTTCTGAAGTAAACTCTTTCGCTCTTTTCATTATAAAAAACTTCTTTTTTTGTATCTCTACACTTCCTAATAGTGTTTCAAGTTCTCCCTCATTATAAAGTATGCCATATACACCATTGGCTAATATCTCTTGGGGACCCGTATGGTTTGTTGCCATAGGAATACTTCCACATGCCATTGATTCGATAAGAACCATCCCAAAAAGTTCCTCCCAAAACACTGTTTTTTGAGAATTGAGAAGAAAGAATCTACTTTTATTATAAAATTTTGCCAACTCTTTTTTCGTTTGCTTAGGCAAATAACTAATATTATCGTATTTTTTTGCATATCGTCGTACTTTCTCTTCTAATACCCCTTCTCCAACAATCAACAAAGTTTCTTCCTTTTTTGCAAATATATCAAGCAATTCCTCTATACCCTTCTCTTTCACCAATCTCCCAACATACAAAAAATCAATCTCTTTTTTTAAGTTTTGATCAAAAAATATCTTCTCATCATATGCATGATATACAACAAAAATCTCTTTATCTTTTTCCAAATAATGTGCAATATTATTTTTTGTATTCTGTGTTACACAAAAAATAGCTTCTACTTTATCATTTAAAAAATCTTTCCATTGTTTTTTAACATATGCATTTACGAAGCGCTTTTTGGGATAAAAAGTTTCATCCCAGTATGGCCAAGATGTATGATAATATACTTTATGTTTGGCTAAAAGTTTTTGTAGTATTATTAACCTATAATCAAAAGGGGCAATTCCTAGAATAATTTTTTTTCGCTCTGTAAAAAAAAGATTCAGAAGAAACTGGCAATTGTATAATTCTTTTTTCGCTTTTCTCCAGTTACGATGAAGCAACTCTTTTATAATCCCTTTAATACAAGCAAATTCAAAAAACTCAAGCTTTATATTATACTCTTCTAAAAGCTTTTGTAATGCCTCATAATGACTCTTCTCCCCATATTCATGCAATATATATATTCTATTTTGCATCTTTTATGGCTTTAAGAAATATTTTTAATTTAGGATGAAACATATTCATGCCTACAAGGATTGAAATATAGATAATTTTATTAAGTTTATAGAGAATAGGATTCATTACAAATACCTCTTTTTCCCATAAGATTCTATTTCTCACACCATAATATAAAACAAATTCATTTTTATCGAGATAGTGTTTTACCCCCGATTTTAGCGTAATATTTGTTTTTTCCATATCCTTTATACAGCTGTCTTGTACAAAGCAGATCAAAGGTATCTTATAACTCCATTCATAATCATCTACATAAACAAAAAAATCCTCTCTTGGATATCCAACAGTTTTTAGTAGGCTTTTGTGAAAAAACAAACCTCCGTAAGGTGCTACTTCTATCTTCTGTGTTTCATCGTTTTCTTTTTTTATAAATCTATGAAATAAATCAAATCCTAAAAAAGCGTTTTTTAAAGGTGCTTTATACAATTTTTTTTCTATTATTTGTTTATCTATTCTATTGGCAAGCAAGGCAAGACTCTCTTGTTTATTCCTTATCTCTTTTATGCCACTATAAAAGTTTTTTAAACGTTCCAGTGCACCGGGAAGTGGTTTATTGTCGTCATCCAAAAGCCATATATACTCACACTCATTTTCGTCATATGCCTTTTGGAGTCCTCGTTTATAACCACCTGCTGAACCTTTATTCTCCTCTAAATAAATTACATCTAACTTGTTATTCTCTTTTTCACACTGCTTTAATTTCGTTTTTGAATGTTCCAAGGAGGCATTATCTATGACTACAACCTTATCAACTCCCTCCTCAAAACACGCATCAATAACCTCCTTTAGCATATGAAACCTATCTTGAT
>WFQD01000177.1 GCA_015487265.1 Sulfurimonas sp.
GAGAAGGGGAAACGCCTGGTCCCATTCCGAACCCAGAAGCTAAGCCCTTCATCGCTGATAATACTGCAGGTTTCACTTGTGGGAATGTAGGTCGCTGCCTAGTTGATCGGATTTTTCTTTAATCTTCTTTTTCTTTATATCTTGTTTACTTTTTATTGTGATAAAAATGTTACAAAATTACTCATTCTTCAAAATTTATCACAGAACTAACAAATCTCAATGTATACAAAAAAAGTGATGTAATCTATAAAATTCACTGATATTGACTCCTTTTTAGGTACTATTATCTGCTAAACTTATCTTTTGCATTATAATTATATTTTTTTAACTATTCAATCATATAGATTATAAGTTTTTTTTATTTTGTTTACCTTGCATTTAAGAAGTTATTAAAATTTTATCACATATAATGTTGGCAGTCGAAATGAAGAGCCTTCATTTCTATATTTACAAATACTCTGAGGAGAGAAAATGAAAAAAACAATTAAATTAGCAGTAGTAGCTGCTCTAGCTTTAGGTGCAACTTCTGCATTTGCAACAAATGGTTCTGCATTAATCGGTATGGGTGCTAAAGCTCGTGGTATGGCTGGAACTGGTATTGGTATGAGTCATGGTGCTGAATCTACACTTGCTAACCCTGCTATGATTACTTCTGTTGAATCTACTGAAATCTCTTTTGGTGGTACAATTTTTATGCCAAAAGTTAGTAATACTAATGGTGTTGCTTTGCCAGTATTTGGTAATGGTGCTGGAACACCTCCAACAGGTGTTGCAAATCAATCTGGTTCAGCAGATAGCGCAGCAGATATGAATGTTATCCCTGAAGTTTCTATTGCTTCTAAAGTATCTGACAATTTTTATATTGGTGTAGGTATGTGGGGAACTGCTGGTATGGGTGTTGACTATAGAGATGCAGCAAATGCTAATACTGGACAAATGAATATGGTTACAAATCTTCAACTTATGCAATTTGGTGTGCCTTTAGCATATAAAGCTGGTGGATTTAGTGTTGCAGTTACACCAATCTTACAATATGGTGCACTTGATATTAACTATGTTATGTCTCCAGAATTACAACATGCTATGAGTGGTGGTATGTACCCAACAAATCAACTTCGTAACACTACTGTAGGTGCTGGTGTAGCACAAGATTTAGAGTTTGGTTATAACATAGGCCTTGCTTATGAAATTTCTGGCTTTACAATTGGTGCTGTATATAAATCACAAATTGATATGAAATATGATGGACAACTCTCTGGTGCTATCCAAGGTTTTGGTGTTAGATCATATACAAATGATGAACTTTCAACTCCAGCAGAATTAGGTTTAGGTGCAAGCTATAAATTTGGTGGAAATACAATCGCAATTGATTATAAGCAAATCAAATGGTCATCTGCAAAAGGGTACGAAGATTTCGAGTGGAATGATCAAAATGTTGTTGCTGTCGGGTATGAATATGCAGCAGAGAATTGGGCAGCACGTATAGGTTATAACTATGCAAAATCTCCTATCGAAGAGCAAACTCCAGCGTTTAATAGACAAGGTCAAGATACTGCAGTAAATGGTGCTGGACTCTCTGCAAGCTTAGTAAATACATTTAACCTTCTTGGTTTCCCTGGTATTGTTCAATCACACGTAGCAGTTGGTGGTTCTTATGCAGTTAGTAAAACAACATCTTTTGATGCAGCATTTACTTACGCTCCAGAAGTGACTGAAACTTATAAAAACTTTTTGGGTCAAGACATCACTACAAAACACAGCCAAACAGGTCTTAGCTTACAGGCTAACTTTAAATTCTAATCCTAGAATTTCATAAAAGATTCTCCTTTCTTGACAATCCCCTCTTTTGTGAGGGGAATTGTTTTAAATCTCCCAAACAGTATTAAAAGTATTTTTTACCCACCCTTTAAAAGTAATTGTTCTTTCATTTACACCAAGATAAAGCGTTTCTCCACTTGTAGGATAGACTTCTATATTATTACCCACTTTACCCTCTTGTAATACTCTGTAAAAACATGCTGCCATCCCTGTGCCACATGCAAGTGTTTCATCTTCTACACCTCGTTCATAGGTTCTTACACGGAGATTTTCTCCCTCTATGGCACAGATATTGACATTGGCGTTATATGTGTTACGAAGTTCTCTTGCTTCCACTTTGTCAAATATCTCCACATCTGGCTTAATGTTTACAAGATGAGGCACACCGGTGTTAAGTAACCACCAAGATTCCCCCTTGTATGTAATCTTTTTATTTAAAATCTGTGGGGGTGTAAGCTCACTTAGCACCATGCCACCATGGATATCACCATCTTCAACTACTGCGTTAATAACACCTGCTCCAGTTAAGAAGCTCATTTTGGCAGGTGCAAGTTTACGTGTGTATGCATAATGGGCACATGCACGGCTTCCGTTGCCACACATATCTGCGTGACTGCCATCGGAGTTGTAAAAAAGCCATTCAAAATCATACTGTTGATGTGGAACTATCACTATGAGCCCATCCGCACCAACTCCATCTTGTCTATGACACAATGTACGTGCAAGTTGTGAATAATCCTCTCTTTTGTCTGTATGAAAAATGACAAAATCGTTTCCGTTAGCACTGTATTTTGCTATGTTCATTGTTTTTACCTTTTATATTTTTCTTTTATTAATGCAACAAAGGTTTCAACTTCATTTTGTAGATGTGTTAAGTTTTTTGAGTTGTCTATTACCCATGTGGCATGCTCTTTTTTCTCATCGATTGGCATCTGCGATGCTATTCTTTTGAGTGATTCTTCTTTTGAATAGCCGTTTCGTTTCATAAAACGTTCAAGCTGAATCTCTTTTGGAGTGTATACAACAACACTCTCTTTGATATCATAGTTTTTGTTTTCAAAAAAAAGAGGAATATCTATAAGGTAAGGAAAGGAAAAACTATCTTGTTTTTCGCTTCGCTTTTTTATCTCGTCGCGAATTTTTGGATGTAGATAGCTCTCAAGCTTTTTCTTTGCTTCTACATTGGAGAAAACAAGACCTCCAAGCTTGGTACGATCCACTTTTTGAGAGCTCATAACAAACTCTTGGCCAAAATTCTCTTTGACCCACTCAGATGATGCATCGAGTATCTCATGAGAGATAGTATCGGCATCTATTACACGCATACCGTTAAGTGCCATAAGGGATGCTACAGTGCTCTTGCCTGTTGCAATACCACCGGTAAGTGCAATGGCATACTTAAAAGCCATTAGTTTTTAATCACGCCTAAGTATGCTTTACGCACATAATTACCCATCGCAAATGCTGCAGGGTGCACATCTGAGTTATAATACTTCACACCATCAAGCATATCAGCACGCTGCAAAATAATATCTGCTGTAGGGTGGTACTCTTTTGAAGCCAAAAGTGCTGTTGTGCAATTACCCAAATGGTATGGCATAATGATTTTTGTATATTTCGCCAAAATCTCCATCATATTTTTGTTTTCTTGCACATTATCAAGCTCTGGATGCGTAGTGACTAAAAGAGCATCAGACTTCATAACACGATTGAGGTGTGCAAGAACAGAAGCGTCCGCATCTATCTCAGAGACAACCACATCATAGCTAGCATCTTCAGCCCCACGCAGTGCATCAAGTGAAGCTGCTTTAACTTCATACTTTATACCACTGTGTTTTGCTACTTCATCTTCAAACTTTTTAGCATCATTACTGAGAATCAGTACCTTTTTTGGATCTTTATGTGTACACAATGGCACATGTACCATCATCTCATTTATTATAAAATTTTTCATAGAATTATTTCCTTTATATTGTCTGCGATTTTATCCACTTTTGGATTAATTTTACTTAATTATA
>WFQD01000178.1 GCA_015487265.1 Sulfurimonas sp.
AAAGATTTTAAAATCTCTTGTTTGTATCTACCTATAGATTAACATAACGTAAATTCTCTTGAAAACCACTTCGATTGTAGTAGTATTTCACTGTAAACTATTTTGATAATTTCAGGAGCATTGGAAGCATCATCTAAATATTTTTCAAATGGCTGAACAATCTCTACTTCTTCTCTAAAAGTATTTAAATCTAATTTTAATAAAGAGTTATAAAGTTCCTGAATATCATTCTTGTTAATTTTCTCAAGATCATATAGTTTTTGTAAAACATTATCCGCATATTTTATGGAGATTGCAATATCAATAATATCTCTTGTCAAGTTATCATTTCGTCGATATACGATCTTCTTAGCGATGATATCTTCAATACTTTCAACATATATTGTTGTATCAAATATTTTTTTAGAATCATCGACTAAATAATCTTTTGATGCCTCTTGCGCTACTAGAACATCAATTTTTATATTGTTCTCTTTATGTAAAACACGAATATGGTTTGAAAGATCAATATATGAACTACTATTAAACAAACTCGTTTCTTCAATCCAATGTTTCGGGCTTAAATAATTAAGAATTTGTATATCTGTGGCAAACAGATCAATATCAAAACTCAATCTGTGTTGAAAATAATAGATGGCAAGAGCCGTACCTCCACCAAATCTGATTAGAGAATTGTCTCTATTAGGTAAATAAGGATATGCATCCTTGATAAAAGAGTTGTAAGCTTTTATTTGATCTTGGTAATGTTCTTGTATAAAGTCAATGTTATTTCTCATGCAGAGAGTACTTTTTCAACTCTGTTGAGTGGTATATGATAGTACTTCAAAAACTCTTCTATCTCTTGTTGTGTAGCCTCTTTTTTGATTGTTTTAAGAGCGTATTTTTCATATGGGTCTAACTTTTCTTTTTTATAAAAGAGATTTTTTAATTTTGTAAGGGTGAAATGTTTTTGCTTATTACCTATAGAGCAATTTACTGTAGATAGGAGCATCATTGGCTTCTCTTTTTCTTTCGGTTGTTTTTCTAGTAGAGCTAATGCTTCATCAAGTTCTATATTTTTCAATAATGTAGCAAGCTTCTTTTTTTTATGATCTTTTTTGCTCCAATCAAAATATGTAGCAGGAGCGACGCCAAAGATAGAGTGTATATCTTTTACTTTCATACTTAACTTCTTTTTTATAATTATACGATAATCGGATAAAAAATGCAACTTATTATAAATTTTCTATGATTTATAAGTAACTATTTTACATGAAAAGATTGCTTGTAAAACTATTACACTTTTTGAAAAACTGTTATAATGGAGTAAATTCATAGAAAAACGATTATATTCTCTGTGTCATCATTACATATACTAGAAATGACTTAACACAATATACATTGTCTTGAAAATTATACTTGCTCAGGAATCAGATTGAGCATTAAAGAAGATGCGAATTTAGCTTAATCGTATCATATTTTTATACGATTAGTAAGTTTAATCGGCTCAATATAGTTTTTCGAAGAAAGTATTCAAATATTATATGGGCAGCAACCTAAAAAAGCTGCTATAAGAAGAATCAGCTTATTATGCGTTACCTTCAGCCTGTTGTTTTTCAAGCTCTTTGCGTACCATATCCATGTCAAGTTCTTGAACTTGTTTGATAATATCTTTAAGACCTTCTTCTGGTATTACACCGGCTTGCTGAAAGACCGCGATATTCTCTTTTAAAATGACAGTTGTTGGGATAGATCGGATTTGAAAGTGTCCGGCTAGTGCCTGCTGTTCTTCAGTATTGACTTTACCAAAAACAATCTCTGGATATTCATCAGAGACTTTTTCGTAAACTGGTCCAAACGATTTACAAGGTCCACACCACGGTGCCCAGAAATCGATAATTATAATATCATTTTTTTCTACTGTTTTATTGAAATTTGTATCTGTTAGTTCTACTGTTGCCATATTTATATCCTATTTTGCTATATAGCTGTAATTATGACATATCTTTATTTAACACTCACTTGTTACTTGCAAAGAGAAATTTTATACATAGCAACAGTTGGCTTTAATAACTAAATTCATTACTTACTTTTCCAGAAATTGTTTGTTTTAAGAGATTTCTCACTTCATCTCTTACCTGTTTATTTGAAACATCAATTTTTTGTGAAAAAGATTGTCCATTTTTTATCCCTGTAATTACAACATTCCAAGATTTACCTTTTTTACCTCTACCAGGTCTAGTATAGCCATTTGCTACACCTTGTATATCCTTAGTATTGTATTTTTTTCTTCTGTACAAGCCTGTTATGGGATTTACAGTCAAAATATCTAAAAAAGTTCTAATTTGGTCGTTTGCTGGGATAGACACTTCACCTTCTTTAACTTTAAGTGGTGTGTAATTAACTACAAAGCCAATAATACTTAAAAGTACAGTTATAAATGCCCCTACAAATGGTGATATAGCTATTAGCATACTCATTGTTGGATCATTGTCATTTATTTTTAATTGCTCCAATAGAAAAATTATCCCTATTGGTAAAAGAAACAATGATATAGGTAAACCATACAATAATGTGTAAAAAGCAATCTTTACACCATTTTTAAAATCTTTTACTTTCATAACCTTGTAACAGTATATTCTTTATTTATTTTTGTGTCTTTTTCTCTATAATAGACTTTATATCCTTCTGGTGGATTTCCATTTATACATTTTTTTACAAGAGCTTTTTTACTTTTTTGATTTTCATCGATATAGTAAAATAGATTTAATTTATCTAAATTATGCTCATTTACCCAATAATTAACTCTAATATTATCATTAGCAATCATTGTTCTAACTTGTGCTACTAGCGTATTCTGTTTGATTTCTAGTCCTGTCTTATTTTTGACTTCATCAAATATTTTTTGTTCTAATTCTTCTCTTGTTATAGTATCATCCGTGTTCAACTTGTTATAAACATCATAGATATAATCTTTTATTGGTTTTCCATAGTTGGTTTTTTTAGCTTTCTTATCAGAAACTACAGCCTCTACACTAACACTAGTAACAGACGACATACTAAGAAGCCTATCTATGGTTTCAGCCATAGTTTCATCTTTATTTTCAGGTATATTGTCTTTTATAAAATTAAGTAATTTTGAAAGTTGATAGACTCTCTGTTTTAAAAAAGTACTTACTTGACAGACACGCCAGAGATTTTGTTCCCACTCTTCATCAAACTCTTCTTCATCCTTCAATGCTTCTAAGTCTTTTTCATCTATTTTTTTATTTTTTAGAACATTGTAAATAAGCTGATCACTCCAGTTTGTAAAATCAGACTCTTTTTGAATAAGCCCATAAATAAAAGGATAAGCGATTTGAATACAAATAAGAGCAAACTCTATGATTCTCTCTTCAGTAGTAATCTTTTCATCACCACGAATAATTTCAATAAGTGATACAGAGTTTGCAAGCCTTTTTAAAGCTCTTGGGTTTGTTCCAACAGATAGACCAACTACACTTGTTATTTTTTCTAATTTTTCTTCATCACTTAAATCATCTTTTGTAAAGTAATTTACATCGACAAGTAAGGATTGTAAATATTTTCCAATGTTATAACTCGAAAGAGGCATGGAAAAAGGAAGTTGAATTATCTTATCAAAAAACGCTCTAAACTCCCATTCATTTTCCTCAGTCATAACACCAAATTTTGATTGTAATCCCTTAACTACCACACCATAATCTATAGCAAGAACAAAAATACAACTTTTCAAATCAAAAAGATTTTTAATAAGCTCTAAAATACTTACTGCTACAGCAGGATCAAGTCTGTCTAAATCATCTATAAAAAATATAAATGATTTTTTTGAGCCATTGGAAGATTCTATTGCATCATCTATAACATCTTGTAAGGCTTGTCTAAGTGCCTTAATTGAGTTGTCTTGTTCTTTATTAACAGTTGCATCTATAGCTTGACCTGTCATTTCTAATGCTTTTCCTGAAACTCCTCCAATCCCTTGACCAACTCCTTTAAGCAAAGACCCTATTGCTCCAGCTGCTTTTTTGCCTTTTTCTGTAGTATGATTTTTAGTAATCTCTCCAATTTGAAGAACTAATCCGGATATGATCTTTATTAATGTCTCATCAGGCGTAGAAAGTAAAGAGTATTCCCATGTATTTAACCAGACAGAATAATGTTTTGCATTTTCTCTATCACACAACTCTTCCTTTATAGTATTTAAAAGAGAAGTTTTACCACTTCCCCATTCCCCTTGTACACCTATAGTTATAGGTGTTGCTGAAGTATCTATAAATTTTATTAGACCATTTGTATATTTTTCAATCTCTAAAAGATCATCCTGATCTGAACCTTTTGGTTTATCTACTATACTTGCCATACTCCACTCTCCTTCCGAAAGTCTTTTTATTTTAGCTTACTTTTAAGCTTAATCCTCATATACCAAATCATTCTCTTTTGTAAGAATAATATTGACGTCGTTTTCCCATTCTCCTTTTCCTTCTACAAGAATAGGCTCAAGCAAAAATTTTGAGAATTTTTCTGATAATTCATTATAGTCTATCAAGAGATCCTCAAAGGTACTTAAAAGATCGTTATCCGTAACCTCTGTATTGTAATTGTCTTTAACAAACTTTTTCCTTTGATCTTCCGTGATGTAAAGAAGATCATAGGAAATACATACTGGGTTTATTAATTCTTCCATGTTTTGGTAGATTACAAATAGATTATTAAGTGAAAACTTTTCATTATCAGGTAATGTCAATATTGAGATGTAATTAATTCTTTTTTCTTGTTTTTCATTTCCCCAAAATAATGTTTCTTCTGGAAATTCTTTCCATACATCTGGTTTATACCATTCTGGATCCACACAAATTGTTGATACCGATGTTTCATTAATATCATCATCAACAATAATCTCTCCGCCATTATCTTCATTCATATAAACAAGTTCTAAATCATCTATATTTGATGAAAAAGAGATAACCGTTATTTTTGTTTCATCTTTTTCTGGTCCATATGCTTCTATAAGCATATTATCTAAATCATTATTCTCTAATTCCCAATCTCCATCTCTTTCTATCGCACTAGATACTGTACCATTATCAATAGCATTATGGATAGCATCAATATCTGAAGCAGTTGTAACGGCTCCAAAAGTATACTGACCACCCTTACCAAATAACGCAATTTTATATTTCATCATTAGATCCTCATCGAATTTTCTTATCAATATTTTTTAACTATCATTAATATATTTTGCAGTATGAAATAAAGACGCTTAATTTTATATAAATATTGATATATTTTATTGAGCAGTGTGACAATACTTTATACTGAAAAAGTTATAGAATGGAAAAATAAACATGCATCTTTTAATTGATGAGTTCACTTGATAAGTTCAAGCAATAATGTAATATAAAACATTAATGTAGAACACTTTGCAAACGATCAGGTATCTTTAGAAATCTATATCTACATAAATATCCGCTAACTCTGATAAGGAATCTGCCCATGCTATGAGAATTTCTTTCTTTTTTTCATCATCCAATAAATTGGATTGAAGTAAATCTGTAACATTAGAAATATTATTTTTTTCTGCAAACTCTTCTAATTCACAATTCATAAGTACATCATCTTTAGCTTCAGCTAAAGTATCTTCTATCCAGTCTTCTTCTGTGCTAATTAGTTCAGTAATTTTTTCATCTATTTCATCATATAATGATTGGAGTTTACTATTCATAATATTCCTTAATTTATAATTTTCACGAAATTTATGAATAAATTGTAGCAAAATAAAATTCGTGTAACATCATTTAGCTAATTTGATTGCTTTGGTATTATTTATTGTTACAATTTGTAATCTAATATAGTTAAATATCTTAAATAGTATCTAACCAGCAATTTCATATAGTTTTTCCAAAATTCGCACCATAGCCAAAGTATCTAAGTGACAATAAGCTAAGAGATCTTTTCGTATCTCATCTCTTTTTGATTTATCTTTGAGTAGATGCAAATTAGCAAAAGTATCCATAGCATCACCACCGTTTTGTACACTGCCTAGTTTTTTATAATTTAGTTCATCATTGCCAGGGAACATTGCAGGCAATACTGCTTTTATAGAAAAACTGCCATTAAAATCTGGGTGATAGTATCCTTTTTGTCTAAAAGGTACTATCAGATCAAGAAAACGCTCATTGAATGCTAAAAGTTCTTGTTCATATTCTGGCGCAAAAGAAGCCAAATCTTTAATTCTGCCTATCTCAAATGATTGATTATAGGCTACAATACTTCCTATTGGTGTAATATCACTTAACATTTGTTCTATCAAAGCTAATCGAGGATCACTATTTTCATCTCCTAGAAACTCTTTGTGCTCCAAAGTGCCATCTTTATGTAAAATGTGCAGTGAATATTGAAAAGGAATTTGCCCATACGGTCTTTGGTTTTCAAACCTCGGAATGGCATTTTGAAATGTCTCAAAATCAAAGAAGTTGATAGGATATTGTATCTCATCTAAAAACTCTTTTATAATTGGTTTATTAATAGTTACTGTACCACTTTGATATGCTTCTACTTGTAGTTTTTGTGTATCGTTCAATGGTATATTGTTATTGATAATATCATCATAAGAGACAATCCCTTTGTAATAAAGTTCAAACTTTTTTGAACCCCACATTCTATAAAGATTAAAGACCGAAGGGCGTGGTATATGCTTCCAGCAGTAATCCCAAAAATCACAACCATGCGGATCACTGCAATGAGTACCTATATCAATATCGGGCATATTACCCTGAAGTATTTCATCCATTTGTGAAAGATACAGAGGAATATCATCTTGTCTAATCAATACTTCATCAGTTACATCTTCTATAGTAAAAAGTTCTTTTATATCAAGTTCACCCTCTCTGACATAGCTATTATTAATATGCACAATATACGTACGGTTAATTTTAATGGCATTTGACAAGGCATACCACTGAATAGCAGCATCATTGAGATGGTATTCTTTGACACTTGTGCTACCTTTTACTTCGTATATATTCCAAGCATCACCATTTTTTACTAAAATATCTGCCATCGCAAAGATATCATTCTCTTTAAATGTAGCTTCATAGATAACTTTAGTATCATTTGCAATAAACTCTTCTGTCTTTTGAATCATGCCATTGAAGTTACTCGCATCAAACTCTATCTCTACTCCTTTGGGAAACAAATTTTTTGCTAAATCTCCCACTTGATAGCCTGTATTAAAAAGTGATTCTTGAGCAGAATCTGGAGTATCCCTTAGTTCAGGTTTGTTTTTATAAAGCCATAGGGACTTGTGGCATTGCAGTCCTCTTATATATTGGGATTTGGATAATGTCATAATTTCTCCTAAAATCTACAGTATAAAAACGATAGTAACTCAAGTTCTCGAATCTCTAACAATAGCTTATATGCATAATGTGAAACCGAACTATTTTCTTCTATACCCAATGCATCGAAGATATCCTTTAGTTCAAGAATATCATCGGCTAGCTCTTGGGTCTGCAAAAATAGACTCTCCTTCTTTTTATAAATGCTTGCTTTTTCCCATATAGTTTTATTCGAAGCGTTTCCTATGTTAATATTATGCTCTAATAATGTAATATTTCCAATTTTCCAGATCCAGTTTTCATATCGCTCTTTTTTATTGTCATACCAAATTTCTTTTAACTTAGATGCTATTTTATCATCTGGAGTAACCGGATAGATATGCTCTCTTTGTATTGTTACATTATCATCAATTTCCACTTCTAGATCTAAAATTTTTTGATAGTTGTTGCTGTTTCTGTAAACAATTCTCTCATACTCTAAAAGAAGGTATTTTATATTTGAAAAGCCAAAATCTCTCAGTAAATAATTGTGATCATCTTTATATTTATACATAAAATTCATAGTGTGCTTTAATAGAGAATCAACATCATTTTCATTTTTGATAAAACTACCAATAGGTCTTTTTCCGCTTTTCCAAATTGACATTTCAATTTTTTCAACAAGGTTTATAATTGATATATAACGATTATCCAAATAATCTTGAAAACTGTTTATTCGTTGTAGGCTTCGATTCAATTTTTTTTGTAAAATCGCAAAAAGTGCATCATATTGCTGAATTTGTGCTATATCATAGTATTCACTTGTAGTATCACTCAGTAAAGTTTGTAATTTCAGGTATTTTGCTTTTATTCTCTCTTTTTGTAGCACATCTACCAAATTTCTTTTTGTTACAGCAAAAATGCTATCACTGTGAGTATTTGTATCTTCAATGTCTATAAAGTGTAATAAATTACTGCTATGGTCTTTAGATTGTAATTTACTAAATAGCTCCACCAATAAAGCTTTAGAAAAACGGGTAGGGTTCAGTAAACGAAAGAGCTGAAAATATGGATACCATACAACATTTGCGTAAGGGTCTAAGAATTGATTTTCTCGCTCATGAACTCGAATACGATAAACATATTTCAAAAAGGAATTTATATCAACAAGCGTAGTATATATGCTCTCTATACACTCTTTTTTCTCTTTGGTTTTGGTATTTCTAAGCATAACGCTTATCACATCATAAATTCTATCTGCACCGGCTTCCCAGCCAATGTGAGATTTCATATCGCCCAATATCTTTGTATCATAAAAGCTTTTTTTCTTCAAAAGTACATGAAGGATTCTTACAATCTCTGACTCCATTTTACTTGAATTTTTATATAAGTTTAGCGACACACAGTACTCAGTGACTTCATACAGTTCACCGTAAAGGTTGTCAATTTCAGAGGATCTGTCCATCTCTATTTTTTGAGTATAGAACATCAAAGAACTTTTAAGCTTATCAAGAACAGTAAGCCTTTTCCCTCTATCTGTCTGCGATACAAAAAGCATTGTAGCAATCTCATGATGGGAGACCAATGTAATAAAAACAGCTTGTAAATTTTGCTGAATATAAGAACGGAACTTCTCTTGTTCATCTAAATTAGCGATTTTTTCTTTAAGATAATCATATGTAAATTTTATGTTCTTATGACTTTTGGTTAGTGGGCTTACTGATCTATTTTCTAAAAGACTCTTTAAAAATTCAAAATCCACTCGTCCCAAAGCAAGTTTTGGACGTTGTTCATAGAGGAGATTTTTTTTCCCCGATAATACCAATTGTAGTAAAAAGAATGTAGTAATTCGTTGCTGGCCATCAATGATAAGATAATGTTGCGTATCTGTTCCCACATTCTCATAATGTGACCATACTTCAGCATTCACTTCCTGTTTTATCTTTGCAAAATCCATTTTTGCGAAATAGAGTGTTCCAAGAAGGTATGGAAGTTCAGAATTTTGAGCATATGCATCTCTAATATCATGCCAAAAATCGTCTAACTGTGTTTTCTCCCAAGAGTAAAGTCGTTGATATTTTGGTAAAAAATAGATACTCTCGCTCTGGAACAAGTTCTGCCACATTGGAGCAATTGTGGCATCCATAAAACCTTCATTAATGTTCATTGGTAAGTTTTGTAAAGTCACTCGTATATGTCGCGAGTTTTGTTAAAGCTTTGACAAGATAATTTATAGCTTCGTCCTCTTCTTCATCCGACTGATAGCCATAAGAACCCAGATGATCAAGGTCATACATATCGCCATTAATCGGTTTTCTCATGTCAAGATTAGAACGGAAAAAAGATTGATTAGAATTGCTAGGACCATCAAAATTTATCTCTAGCTTCTTATAAAGCATTTCCTTTTGATAAGAATCAGCATTCTTAAAATCAGGGTGAAGTGCAATTCCAATGTAGGGAACAGCAAAAAAAGATGCAAAAGAAGAAATATACATTGTATATTCCCCTTTGCCCCATTTTTCATTTGTAATTTTAATTGTTTGGTAACTTTTCAGTTCTTTTACTTTACCCATATCTACTCGCCACCCTTTTTCACGTGTAAAGATAGCTAATAAACGCTTCTCGAGTTTATCTATAAAATTATGAATACGCATAATAGTTGGTTGCACTTGATTCAAATACTCTTCTAATACAGACAAATGCCCCATAGACTCCAGAACTACTTGTTGATATATTTCATTTTTTATCTCTTCACCCCCTTGCATCTCTTCTTCTGTGAATTTTTCACTGCGAAGTGTTAAAAATCCATATTTTTTTCTTCCATTATATTGAAATATCGGGAAATACTCTTTTAAATTTTTTTGAAAAAAACGTTTCACTCTTGGTCTGTCTCCATTGATATGATCTAAACCTACAGCATACTGAGAACTATTTCTCCAAAAAACAAAATTAAATTCTAATTCTGCAACAGAATATCTAAAATATATGGAGCCTGAATCATTATCAGCCCAAAGTTCAAATTGACTATGTATCGAGTCCATGAATGTAGTGTACTGCGGTATAAGTTCATTTTCAACAAATGGTTTCACTAATGATTTAAATTGAAATACTCCGCTAGTTGTACTTAGTCCTTTGGCATTACTTGTAGTAATAGATGAAAAGGATAAAAATCTCATGAGATTTTCAAGCTCTTTTTCTGAAAGATTTTCATCGGCACCTTCACTTTCATCAGAAGCAAGCTGGATTGCTTCATAAAAAGTGTTTAAAAACTCTATAAATCTGATAATTTGATTCTCATCCTCCTCCACATCAAATACTTTTTTGATCTCGCCATAAAAATCGCTCTCTTTTAATCTTTCTAATTCACTAAAAATATCAAAAAAATCTTGGTCTATTTGTGATTGATGTTTAAGCATAAATCGATACATGGGTTCATAAGCAGTTTGAAGGCAGAGAATCGCAAAAAGAATCCTCTGCTTTTCATATGCTGATGCTACACTATCAGCTTCCAAAATATTTTTTGTACTTGCAACCATCTTGAGTAGTTGGAGAGAATTAAAAAGTCTTTTCATGCTTCTTGGATTAAAACCAACTGAGTTATTTGCAAGATTTACAAACAATTCTATGTCTTCCTCTTTATACTCAAATTTACCTTCTAAGAGATCTCTGAAATATTTACTAATATCATATTGAGCAACAGGAAGGTTAAATGGTAGTTGAATTATTTTATCAAAAAAACTTTTCCCTTTTTCATCATCAGCTTTGGTACCAAACTTAGCTTCTAAACCTTTTACAACTACATTATAATCAATTGCTAAAACAAATACACATCCAGGAATATCTAAAAAAAGTTTCATTGTTTCTAAAAGTTCAACAGCTTTTGCAGGTACAAGTCTGTCAAGATCATCAATAAAAATAACAACCCTGTCACTGCTTGAATTATTTATTCTACGCGTAACTGCTTTGCTTAATTCCTCTTTGAGAGCAATAACCGTTTCTGATGAATCCATATTTGGATCATCAAACATGGCATCTACTACCCCTCCAGCACCAGAAATTGCCTTATCCGCAACTGTTGCAGCTAAAACCTTACTGCTTCTTTTTAAAATATTAAGAGATTTTTTAATGGTACTTTCTTCTTCAACATCAAACTTTTTAGCGAATTGTCCAAGCAGAGATATAGGTAAATCATCCCCCATATTAAACTGTGAAAATTGCCATGTATTAAACCAGATGGTTTCAATTTTTTCCTCTTTAAGCTTGGCTTTGACAAGATTCATCATACTTGTCTTCCCTGCACCCCAGTCGGCTTGTATGGATATTGTCATCGGTGTTTCACATGTCATAATAAACTGGCTTAATGCCTTCACATAATCTTTAACGCCGAGTGATTCTTCATCCAAATTACTAACTGGTCTGTCCGTTAGTCCTAGTTTTTCCATACAATTACCTTTTCATAATTTGAATTAATGTTAACACATTTCCAAGAAGACATTTCTTAATCATATGCATGTAGGCAACTTATAGAAGAGTTTTGATAATTGATATTTAAAAAATAATTTTATTGTCACCATGTTATAATGTAGTAAATATTATCAAATCATATAAGAATTGAGTAAGTAGTTATTATGTCGTTACAAAGAAAGTTATACACCTTTTTAGAAGAACCTGACAAAAGTACAGGCAGTTTTATTTTTAATACCTTTATTCTAGTATTAATTATTTTAAGTATATTAAATTTAATGTTATCAACTGTATCTGTATATAAAGAGCAATATGGATATCTATTTGACATAGTCAAAAATATAATAATGCCTATTTTTATAATTGAATATATCCTTCGTTTTTATGCTTCAGGATATCTAAGTGAATATAAAGGTATTAAAGGAAAAATAAAATATTTTTTTTCTTTTTATACTTTAGTTGATTTCATAGCAATACTGCCATATATTCTTATTGGTACAGGTTTTAATAGTTCATTTGTAAGAAGTTTACGATTGCTACGTATTTTCAGACTATTTCGTGCGAGAAAGTATGCTGTATTCTTAAAAATATTAAAAACTGTTTTAAATAATATCAAAGAAGAGTTGATTGTTTTAATGTTTATTATTACTATTATGTTGGTTCTATTATCTTTTGTTATGCTTGAGATTGAACATGATGCCCAACCTGAAAATTTTTCTAATATTTTTCAAACATTATGGTGGTCCATTGCAACATTAACAACAGTCGGATATGGAGATGTATATCCGATCACTCCCCTTGGAAAAGCTATTACGGGACTCATCTCTTTGTTAAGCATTGGATTTGTAGCTATTCCTGGGGGAATGTTTGCCTCCGAGTTTATGTCGGAATTAAACAAGAGAAAAGAATCTAATGATGACAATTGTCCACATTGTAATAGCAAAGAGATTACAAAAATAGATACACTACCTATTATATTTCAGAATCAAAAATATTTAAACAAGAATACTCATATTTGCAATAAATGCAAACATATTTGGGGTACATTTCAGCCAATTGAGTAATGTTTACTTTCCAATTCTCGTTTTCAATGGATGACTTTTTTTCCACTTAGCTTTATAATCTCTATCTTCTTTAAAAACTTTTAAATCAGATTTATATTCTTGGTCTACCCAATAAATCGTAAAATCAGCTTGATATTGTTTATCTACAAAAAACCAAAGTTCATCACCTTTAGCCTGGTAATCACGTTCAACCTCAAAAAACAGTAAATCTGCTTTATAGTCCCTGTCTACCAAAAACAATTTGGCATCAGCCTTATTCTCTTGATCAGTAACATAAATTTTTGCCATGTAAAGCCTTCTAAATTATTTCTTCTATTTATTGTAATGACTTTTTTAAACTCTTCAGCAGTAATTCTCGATCCCATACTACTATCAAGAAATCCTCTTTCCCATTGGAATAGTCCCAACAAACTAGATAGTTATAAATCCAATCAAAACCTAATGTTTTAAAAGTTATAAATTATACCAACTATGTCTGTAATGCTTACTTATTTGCTAAATTCAAGTCAGGATTATGGGAATATTCGAGCATTTTTAATTTTTAAGATATTTATATTTAATTAATATCTATCGCCTTTATCAAAATCATTAACAAGATGCTCCAGCCTGTCTGTTTCGCAGGCAAGGATGTATGTATAAAACATAAACTCCTCCATTTGAAGGTTGGCGAGAGGATGAAGAATACGACCCTTTATCCAGTTTTCCTCAAGATAAAAGTCCACAAAATCGACTACAGTATTTCTCAAAAACGTATGTTTGACGACAAATTCCTCTTTCGTTTCTTTTATCAGTCTAATCTCATTCAGATTAACTACTTTGGATGTCAGCAGAACATACCCGTCTATTGATGCTATCTCCACGTTCTGCTTGCGATAAACATTTTCTCCTATACCGAATTGGAAAGAGATTGCATTCTTTTTCACAGAAGCATTTATGGTGTGATTCCGGAGAAAATCGGCTTTGTGCAGGAACTCCAAATCAAACAGATCCGACCAGTCTTTTTTTTTCTCTTTTACAACATCTTCATCTGCCCCAATGTTCAATCGACTGATGGTATCTGTGATCTCTTCTTGCTGGGTAATCTTCTTGTCACCCACATAGAGGTGAACATCTTGATTTAGAATAATCTCATCACCCTTCCAGGTATCAATGGTTGTTCTGGTCATAAAATTGCTATGCAGATGAGGATCGGCCATTTCTGTCAATCTATATCTATACCTTTTATCTTTGTCGGCAATCTTTAAAACCATCGTATGAGGTGAAGTCCCTGTTGTAAGCTGATACTCAATTTGCTCTGCGTAGGGTTCAAGCAGTCGAAGAACATGTGCCTTAATCTGCTTAACACGACGGCGATAGCTTCCGATGTCGAGTTTTACTAATTTCCCTTCCGGATTCAAGTCGTTAGAAGTGACTTTAAAAGGAGACTCCAAAGGAAATTTTATTAGCGGCGGTATCTCAGATCTATCCGCCAGAGCTTTCTCAGTATTCTCATCAACCGAAGGGGTATGCCTGTCAAAATCATGCATAGATTGCAAAAATTCATTTAGCCGTCGTGCGATCTCCCTCACCTGGACAGCTTCGATACTCTCTTTGAGAAAGGGAAAAAAGATCTGGATTCCATTTTCCGAGACTTTCTCAAGATCGTTTGATGCTTTAAGCCGTCTATGCGCCAACGCTCCGACCCTGTCTACCCGCCCAGTTTTCTGCTCAATGGCAATAGGTGACGCAGAGAGTCCATAATGCGCTATGCTGTCGCAGAAAGTATGCAGATCCTCCCCCTCTTGCAATACATCGGTGCTAATCAGGACCATTGGATAGCCTGGCGTTCGAAACTTACGGGAAATAGCCGATTTGTCATCACCTCCCTTAGCACCGGAAACCGGTTCAAGCGGACTTAGCCTGTATTGGATATAACGACGTAAATCTTTTTCATCCCTGTAGCCGCTGAAATTGGTCTTGACTATCAGGGTAAAGTTGTCGTGCAGATCCTTGATCTGTTGATATGTCGAAAACTTTTCTTGATGCTCTTTTTGCTCTTGCAGCATCTGCATAAACACATCAAGGAAACTCTCGCTTCCTCCATTGAGATAGGCAATATAAAGATCGATGAATCCGTGTCCGATTCGCAGCAACGAAAACATCAATTCTCGATAGAACGCTTTTTCTTCCGGCTCTTCTCCCAATAACGTTTCCATTCGGCTGTAAAATTCACCATTCTCATCAAAGGCTTTGGCGACTTTGACCAACTCGTCGTTTCGTTTTTGTGTCAAAAGTTTCCGGAAGCTCAACGGCTTGATAAAACCATCCGTTGCATCTTCAAACTTTCCACGGAAAAAATAGGTGAAAAAGTTATTATTCGCAGGGACCGCTTCTAAGCGGTCAATATCGTCACCCCAATCTTCTATGGTGACTCCGGCATCCATCTCATCTTTCCTACGAGTAAAGTCATCGTATATCGCGAGTATTTTTCTTTTGGCTTCTTGGTTTTTGATCTGTTTTTCAAGATAGCTTCGAAGCCAATTGTCGTACTGCGCATCAAATTTGGCTTTCAAATCATCGACACTCTTGATACGGCGGACAAATATGAGCTGTTTTTCTCCCTTGTAAAAAGCATCCTTCCCATATTGTTCGACAACTTTATCCATTTTCGGATGGGGGAGCGTCTGTTGACCTGTTTTTTCTCGGTATGTTGTTGCAAGCCGCCTGATCAAAGAGGCATCTTTAGCTTCCCCGCGATTCTCCTGGTCGCCATCGAACTCTACATCCAGCCTGGTACTGGATGGCAAATAGCTTTCGAACGAGGCAAGCATGCCCGTCTGATACTGCCCTCGCATTTCCCGTATAAGCTCACCCACTTTTTTCTGCACAAGCGCCGTGACGAGTTTTGTTTTATAATCTTTGTCGTCCAAGGTGATGGCAGCATCCCCACGGTGCTCACAGCGGTACATGTTACGGGTCAACCTTTGCTCCCCTATCTGAAGCTCATTGATTCGACGGACCATAAATTGATTTAAGAGTCTATTCCTTGCATCTTTCGAAAGTCCAGTATCTTGAATTAAGCTACCGTAACCAAAAATCTCAAACTGTTTTTTCAACTCATCCAAACCAAATTCAAAAGGTGTTGCTGAAAGCAGTAACACCTTCCCCGCTTTCCGCTTCCCTTCTCCTTTTGGCCACGTGCCGAGAATACGTGAAAGAACCTGGTTCCTGTCGCTGACCTCCGGACCTTTTCGGAAATTGTGCGCCTCATCCACCACCACAAGATCAAACCAAGGGAGTATTTCATTGATAATCTTTGCATACTCCTCTTTGACCCTCTTTTTGTCCAGGTCAGACACGTCAGGTTTTCTATAGGCCGGGACAAGCTTTTGAAGATCATCCAACCGTTCTTCAAGTTTATCATCCGACAAGCCGAAGGAAAAACTGCTCATCTTGATGAAGAAATCGCCGTAGTAGCCGGTTGAAGACATCTCGATCAGCTCTTTGAGATTGCTACAGACAGCAGGCTTTGCAATAGGTTCATGATGCTCGTTTTTGACCCGATAGTCAGCAACCCTGAAGTTTTCTCTCAAAAAATTCCGATAGTCGGTATCACACCACTTGTTGAGAATATTCTGTTTTGGAAGGATAAAAAGTACCCTCAGTGAAGGCTGACAATAGCGCATCAGTGTCACGACGCCAAGCCCCATGTAGGTTTTTCCCATGCCAACTTCATCTGCCAGATATGCAACACCGGTACGCTGGATCCTGTTGTAAAGAGCTACAGCCCCTTCGCTCTGCAATTTTCCTAGCTCATCGAGTTCAGGCTTGCCTCCGCTGAAATCGATGAGCTCTTTCGCCATATCCAGCGTAATCAGATTCTCAGGCATCGTTCGCACCTTTAAAGTTGTACTGCTTGTCAAACTCTTCTTCAAACCATACTATGAAGTCTTTGTCATCAAATGTGTCCCTGACATCTTTAAGATGACTGTTGTATTTTACGAATGACTTCTTACCGACATAACGGTTATAAAGTTCACGACAGGAGAGCAAAATAAGATATTTCATGACATTGTCCAGTGTCTCGTCGGCGACTGCCCGCTTAATCAGTGAAGGTAGTGAATCCGGTTTAGGAGACAGAAGATAATATGCTTTTTCCTCATCGCTCGCTTTGATGCGATCCTCAAGATGCCGAAATGCGTAAAAGAGCTCTGCATAGGCGCTGAAAAAATCTGGACTGTTTCGTATCTCGTCTATGCTGTAAGTATACTCGTTTGCTTCACCATTTCTAGTCATATCGTTGATGACCGCTCCCAACAGGTAGCGGTCGCGCTTTTCTATGTCCATCGTTGTATAAATATCCAGTATCTCGCGTGGGTTCAGGTCAGGATAGTGAAGAGGTTTGAAGACCCAGTTTTTTTGCAAAACATAGATATTTTGACTACATTCACCGTTATTAAATATAATAAAGCCGTTTTTTGACAGGTGCTCTACCAGTGTGGAAGATTCTTCGATCTCGTATTGCTCCTTTGACGGCTCCAGTGCCAGAAGGAGTTGATCGTTTTGATCAAGTAGTTTTGCTTTTGTTTTTGGAAGCGGCTCAAAGAGACGAAGCTTTTTTTTGTTCCTTTCACTTTTCCAGTCAAAAAGCAGTGCCGGAGTGCACTCTTTTTCCTCTGCAGTATCATTCTGTGAAGAGAGAGGCTGTTCCGGCAGCAGCCGTTTCTCATCAAAGGCTATTGGATCTACATCCAGAGTTTCAAGCAGTTCGATTTTTTCGTCCATACGAAAGAGAAATCCCGCCTCGCTATTCTCGTAAAAGGCCTTATGGCTGAAGTTGACCGAACCGGCAAAGACCCAGTGATTATCATCGACATCAGTAAATATAAAGAGCTTGGCATGCAAAAAACGCTTACGCACTTTATCCAGCTTCTCATAAAGTGGCACAGAAAACCCTGACCACTTCACCCCCGACTTCTTGGCGTTGTTGTAGAACTCCGCTTCGCACAAGGCAGTCATTTTCTCTTCCTCGATCACGACAGGTAAAAAGATCAAAGCCTCCTCGGCATAGATCTCTTCAAGCCATCGAAGTTCCGGCTTTTCGGCAAAATAGGGAGAGACGATCTGCCGTGTTTTGTAGCCTTCCCCCATGCGCTCTTCCAAAAAAGTCGGAAAAGGTTTTTGGGAGGCATAGAAAAAAATCCCGTCCGTTGCCTCTTCTTCCACCTCCAACTCTTCGACAAAAGTTCTTACTGCTCCGATGGCTTCAGCATTTTGGGTTAAGGTATTGCTGTTACTCAAAAAATCGACGAGATGCACCAATGCATCATATACCTGTCGCAAAGGCCTGAGTGCATTCGAGATCATGATGCTATTTATAGTTTCGATGTTATCCCACCATCCCGCCTTGGTCAGATTGCACGAACCGGCCATCAGGACCATCTGCTGTATCCCCGAACGATTCTTCCCAAGTAACATCACCGTTTTTGGGTGAAAGACCCCCATACCGGCATTGACCCCGTAAAAACCGTACTCCATCCCCGGCACAGAACGTGTACCGGACTCTTTTCCGCTCTCAAACAATTTTTGATCATAAAAAAGATCGATCTTTATCTTTGAGCGCTCCAGCAACTCTCTTACCTGAAGCTCCTTGATGCGGATATCGTTGGAGAGTGTGCTCTTTTCTCCAAAGAGCAGCGGAACAACTTCTGTTTCGAAAAAATCGATTTCCAACGCGTAGGTCGTGAAAATCGCTGCCTCTATCTCAAGTTCCGCAACGGCACTCTCAAACTGCTCACTAATCGTTGCAAATTTCATGACATTATCTCCCGATAGGCTGCATAGATACGTACATACGATCCCAGGAAGTAATCATAGGCATGACCGGGTTTATCAAGTTCTAATGTCGCATCTGGTGCTTCTATACGGATCTTCATTCCTTTTGGTGTCATCTCTACCCATGGTGCTCCTCCACGCGTCTGCATGATTTTTAGGTGCCGCTGCAGCAGGGTTTCTAACGCCTGACGATACTCTTGATCGTTCCATTGAAATCTGAACATTTTCAGATCATCGTCAAAATTGGAGGGCGGTTCATCGAGAACAACTTTCGGATCTTTTCGCTCTATTTCTGCGATGATGTTCTCCAAAGGCTTGTTGGCCCACTGTGGCAACCTAAGATATTCGAAGAGTTTGTTGCACAGCCACAGTGTCATATCGACGTGAACGATATCTTCAAAGGCATTTTTCAGCGGTGTCTCCATATCGCTACGCAGTTGTGCTAAATACCAAATGTCACTCTGGACCTGTTTCCATCGGTGCTCATCCAGACGATCAATGAAATGGAACAGCTTTTCCTGAAGAGATCCCTCGTTCCCGCGAAGCAAAATTTCGAGAAGCCTTGACCGATGCTCCCTATGTAGCAGTTTGGCAAACCTGTCAGAAAATCGCTTTATCTCATCAAGTGACAATGTCGTATCATTCGCTATTTTGCTTCGCAAAAAATTCTGGAGATCACTGTCCGAGTCAGCCATCGTTTTTGCCAGCTCTTCTCCTTGCACCGTTACACTTCTGGCCTTGATGAGACCCGATATATCCATCGCTGTCGAATAAAGTCCCCAAAGCCCATAAGCGGTCTGATTGGAGAGGATCATATCGCGCTTCATCGGTGAGAGTGTCAAAACCTTTGTGTTATCGCTTTTCAGCTCGCTCAATCGTGCCGAAACACGTGTAACACCCCGAACGAAACCACCCTTGTTGTTGCCATGTCTGTTTGCATACTCCCGCAAATAGCCTGCAAGCTGTTCGTAACGCATAAAACGGTGTCTCTGTTCCTCTTCATCTTCCACCTGAGACAGATAAAATCCATATAGAGCTGTTAAGAATTCTTCAATCGAGCCTGTGATGGTTGTGAGGTTTGAAACGATTTTTCGACCATAGCGAGTCCAAACGACTTCAAAGCCCAAGGGGTCTCTACTGCCCTTTGGTAGTTCTCTTGGATCTTGAAGGGAAAGGAATAATTTCATTGTAACTCTTTACTTGAAATTAGTTTTTCAACAATATTCATGACTGAACTACTGTATCCATACTTTTTACTGAAGCTCAACTCAAATTTTCTACAATAGCATTTAATTTATAGTTTGACTTAAAAGCTTTTTTACCCACTCTAAGTTTTTATCACTTGAATAAATATTGTAACATCTTTAATTAGAAAACTTGTTTATAGATAGATATCACAATAAACAGAAATTTATGATAGAAGTATAATGCCCCCTAAAATCTAAGACAAAAATTCAGTAAGATTTATTTGACAATGAATCTATTTCTTGTAAATATCCCCTCTAAACCCTATATCAGTAATAATGGCTTCTATGATAATTTCGTCATCTTCTAGTGTAACAATAATGCGTATATTTC
>WFQD01000179.1 GCA_015487265.1 Sulfurimonas sp.
CATTGATTGCTAATTAATTATACCTCGTTCCCAAGTTCCCGCTTGCGAATGCATACTCTCGATAGAACAGATGCCACCACAGGAACAGTTTGTAAATAGATGGTGGATTAAATAGTAGGCAAAAAAAGGCTAGAACAAAAGTCCTAGCCTTAATCTCTTATATGCTTGATAATCAGTCAAACGAGAGTCAATGTGTTTACACGACAATTATAACGAAGTAAAAAGAGTATGTCAAAATTTTTTATTTCTTGAATTGGCGAGTTTTAAAACTAAAAGATAAACCTCTTCACATAAATACTAATGGTATTTATGCGAGAATTTTTTCTAACTCCTCAGCAGTAGAAATAAACTCTATTTTCTCTATTTTTCCGTTCTTTAAAAACACAACTGCAATTTTGTTAATGTCAAGCCCTTTTTTGTAAGGGGCCGCTACTGTTTTGTCTTCTAAAAGTAAAACAGTATGTTTGAGCTCTTTGAGACCCGGCATGATGAACATACTGCGAATGAGTGAAGGGGCAGCACTTACATCGGCGATAAACGCAGCATGGTGTGCTGAGAGATAATCATCTTTTTGTGTTTTAAAAAAGTCATTACAAGTGTGTGCTGTATCTTTGGCAAATGCAAAAATAACTTTTGTTGTATCGGCACTGAGTGTATGTGCTTTTCCAAACTGGTCATTGAGTGTGAGTTTAGCAAGGCTTTTTCCAGTAACTAAAGCGGCTTGTATGTTTTTGTCTTCAGGTGTCTTTGCACTACAGCCTAAAAAGGCAAACGAGAGGATAAGGGTGAGTAAGATGTTTTTCATAACTATCTCCATTTTTTTTGTGACATGATACACAAGAGATAGTTATAACTCTCTCTACTTAAGAGTTAGCTTGTAGAGTTAAAATATTTTGAAGTATTATACACGAATACCTTTCATATTAAGCATCAGTTTTACACTCTGTTCTAAACCCGATTTATTTGAGAGTGCTTTGAGTTTTGGGCCGTCTATGTGGAAGTTATGTGACTTTATAGCCTCTCTCATACCTATTTCATGGTCAAACACTTTTTGCCATGTTTGTGCATCGGCAGCCATGGTGAACTCTATATCTTTTGGGCGAAACGCAGATGCTTATCCAAAAGAGGTACATTTGCCTTTTTGTACTTCAATGACTAATGCAGGTAATTCCTCCTTATCTGTCACTTCATATTTAAAGAGGGAACTAAATCTTTTGAGTTTTTTTTGGATAGCCTCATCTTCATTTATAAGTGTTGTGTAGGCCTCTGCCCATTCATCTGATAAAAATTGCATGCTTACTCCTTTATAGTGTAAATGATTTCTGTTTTGTTTTTTGTTGTTTTCGTCTCTTGCAAGGACAAACCTTTTATAGAGAGTTGTAAAAAGGCTTCTAGCGAGTTTATGTTATGCTTGGCGATTTCTCGCAGGACTATTCCTCTATAAGCCTTTGCCCAATGACTTACAGTTTTACCATTTTTTAAAAATTTTAATGTTGTGTAGGGTTTGTTTATTTTGTAAAACTTATCATAATACCCTGCACGAAGGTCAAGTATATCACTTTGTGCTAAATATAAATCTAACTGGTAGGAAAATCGTTCTTTATAAAATTTGTCTGGGATAATACTTCCTATACTATTGCCTTGTTTCACTTTGTAGTTGGGGATGGTGTCTGAACCAAGCAGGGGACCATAAAGATTTGAGAAAATAACTGTATTGTTATAGAGATACTCTTTTGCATCACTCTGCAGTGTCTCAAAGTCAAGGTACTCATAAGCAACCCCATTGTAGCGCTCAATTGCACGAAGGAGGGGTGCATCAAATATATTGCCAATATATGTTTGGCAATCAGCCCATTTTTTGATGCCAAAAAGTTGTTTGATTTGTTCTTCATCTTCAGAGAGCACAATATCATTATATGTTTGCAGGATTGAATCTCTTGCGTTTGGTGCTCCAAAAAGTTGTTGTTTTTGTTTGGTACCACCACTTTTTTTGCCTTCCGCAGGTGAAAAAAGTATTTTTAGCATTGTTGTTCCTTATTTTGTAGTAAATGTAAAAACACCATTAAATTCTTGTATATTTTCGACTTCAAGGTGTTCACAGCGTTCTTTGTAGAGTTTGTAAAGATATTTTTCATATTTTTGGTGGAGTATAGCAAAAAGTTCTTTTGCTAAAGAAAAATCTGCATTTATATATGTTTGATGGGCTTTCTCATACTCCTGTAGTTCTTGTTTTTTGGCTGCAGCTGCCGTGCCTTGTGTAAGGACTTCATAAATTTTTACAGGTTCATGTTTGCCTTTGACTTGTACCATGTCAAGCATTTGTATCACATACTCCTGTGTGAGTTGCTCTTTTGTAAACTCGGAAATGACTAAACGCACCTTATAGGGTTTGCAAAGTCCTTCAAGGCGGGAAGCAAGATTCACAGCATCCCCTATAATGGTATAATCAGAACGCCCACTTGAGCCGATTTCTCCAACAACCACATTTCCTGTGTTAATACCAATGCCATAGTCTATGCTAAACCCAAATTTTTCATGAATTGTACGGTTGAGTGTTTCGCGTTTTGCAATCTGTTCGAGTGCAGTTTGAACAGCCTTGTCTGCATGGTTTTTAACAGGAAGTGGGGCATTCCAGTATGCCATGATAGCATCGCCTATAAACTTGTCAATTGTTCCTTGGTATTTTTCTATTGAAATAACCATAGCATTCATGAAAAAATTTAAAAACTCAGTAATACGTCTTGGGGACTTGAGTGTTTCAGAAATAGTAGTAAAACTGCGAATGTCAGAGAAGTAAATGGTCGTTTCAAGCTCTTTAGCACTGAGGTCAGTGTTTTCCACATGGCTAAGAAGGTCATTCATGACTTGTTTGGATACTTTTTTAGAAAAGCTTTTTTTGACTAACTCTTTTTGAGAAAATTCATACATAAAATTCACACCAAGTACACCAATAAGTGAGAGTACCATTGTTGTAAGTGGAAAAAAGATATTTAAGATGAGGTGTTGTGTAAAGAGTAAATAGTAGTTTCCATAAAGAAGCAGTAACAAAGTAGTTAAAAAAGTGAGGCTCAAGAGGATAAGCGAAAGTCTCGAGAGAAAAAAGAAAATAAACAAGGCAAGGAGTATAATAATACTCAAATTTACACTCTCTTCCCATGAGGGTTCTTTTAGTAAATCATTATGTAAAAGATTGTCAATAACATTAGCATGGACTTCAACCCCTGCGATAACACTATCCATAGGAGTAGAACGCAAATCCATTAAGCCATAAGCAGAGGTACCAATGAGTATAAATTTTCCAGCAATATCTTTGGGATTGATATGATTTGTATAAACATTTACAGCTGAGATATACTTATAACTTTTAAAAGGTCCGCGAAAATTTACATGTAAACGCCCAAATCTATCAGGGGAGATTTTTTGCTTTGAGAGTTCTATAGACTCTATGCCTGCAGGGCTGTAGTGAAGTGTTACTTTTTGAGCATTTGAAGCAATGCGGTACATCTCAAACGCAAGGGAGGGGTAGAGTGCATCATCATACTTTATAAGTAAAGGAACACTGCGAATCATTCCTGTTGGATCAGGAATGTTATTCATATAACCACTTGAGTATGCAGCATTTTGGATGATGGGAAGATTTGCAAGGACGCCTTTAGCCTGAGGTAAAAATTCTCTCTTCTTTTTATGCTTTTGGATAAATATTGCAGGAATTTGTGGGGCTTCATTGTTATTGTGCTCGGTAAAATCAAAAACATAGCCAAGGATTGTGGGTGTTTTGGCAATAGTATCGGCTAGAATTTGGTCAGTATCAGGCAGATTTTGACTTGGAAGGTGCCAACGCTTTGCAAATTGTTTTGGAGAGGTTTTATCGGCTTCAGAAAAGACAATATCTAAACCAATAATCCCCGCACCATCAAGGCTTAAATTTTTGAGAATTTGTGCAAATGTATCGCGCTCCCAAGGCCACTGCCCAAGTGCTTTAATACTCTTTTCATCAATATCAACTATAACAATATTTTCATCTGTTTTTTGCGGACCTCGAACCGTAAAGTAAAAATCTCGGATTCTATTGTCAAGTGATTGAAACTTTTGCGGTAAAAAGAGGTAGGCAGAAGAGATGAAAGCTGTGACAATGAGAAAAAGAAAAAAAAGTGCTTTGAGCTTTGAGGACATATTATTGTTGTGTGACCGTATATGTCCCAGACTCTTTTGTTAATAGTGAAGCATCAGTAAGTGTATTTGTGAAAGAATAGCTTCCTTTTACTGTTCCTGCTGTTGCACCATAAAATTTTCCATCGGCACTGCCATTTATCGTTGCTCCAGTTGTAAGCCCCTGTGTTACTGTTGGATTTGTTCCAGAAAATGTATTTGTGCTAAGATTTTTAAATTTGTATTCGATAGTGCCTCCATTATTGTTGAGGTCTCCCAATAATGTAAGTTTCCCAGTATCGTTTCCAAAATCTACTGTTAAGTCTGCTGTACCTGATTGTGAGAGTATTTGAGAAGTGCCATTTGCAGTATATGTTCCTTGATATGAACGTATATTTTGTAAACTTGCAATGTAGCTGTTTTCAGTTAGTGTTGTTGTCGTGTTTTGTTGTGTCGCATCAGTCACTGTGTCTGCAACATTTGTGGTAATGAGTCCACTGTCATCTGTGAGTGTGACATCTATTTGGGCATTGTTTTGTGTGAGTTCTTCTTGTGTAATTGCATCTCTCAAAGGTGTTTTTTGTACTTTTTGTGTATCTTGTAGTGCAAAGTAGTGTGTTTGTGCTTGTTTTAAAATTTTTGCATCAAAAGCTTTGATTACAATTTTACCTTTGGGTGAGATGTGTAAAAAATAGCCTTGTTGCACAAGATGTAACTTTTGAGCAATGCTAACACTGATAGCACCAAAGGTACAAAAAGCTTCCGTAGAACCATCATCATTGACAAAAACACTAAAATTTGTACCGCGAATACCTATAGTGGCGGTTTTTGTAGTGACACTAAATTTTTGGGGTGCTATTTTCCCAATTTTACCTGTAATTGTACGGATAGCCCCACGAAGCATTCCAAATTTTGCAACAGGTTTTTTATTTTCTTCAAAAAGGTAGTTTTCAATAGAAAATTCACTATTTTTCCCGATGCTAATAATAGTCTCATCATTAAAAATAACTTGTAATTTAGCATTATTTTTTGTGAGAATAACATCTTTAGGTTGGAGTTTTTGACCTAATGTAGCAGAGAGCTTTTGTTCTGCTCTTTGTACAGCAGCATCACCCTTAATGGCAGTAATAGTTGCTACATTTTTTGCAAAAAGTGTTATGCCAAATACAAGGGAAAGAAGTATAAAAATTGGTTTCATCATAAAATCCTTAAAATGTCTTTACAATACTGAGTGCAAGTGTCTCTTTTTTGTATGTAAACTGCTCTTGATTTGAGTGAACATACTCATAAGAGCCACTCAGACGTGCTCGTAATTTTGGAACAATCATATAGGTTAATCCCATACTTGTATTATTTCCAATATCTTTCCGTTTGGAACCAAAGCCACTACTATAGTCTTTGTATTTTCTCTCACGTAAGCCTGCTGATATATCGAATGCAAGGGAGTGTGAAAATTGATTTGCATAGTTGAGTAGGAATTTCCCCTCATTGTAATCAACATAAAGGTTGGAACCACGCACATGCTTTTCATTGATAGCATATATTTTGCCTTGAACATAGGAACGTGGTGTTAAAATATCTTGCAGTGCATAACTGAGTTCGAGTCTATTTGCATCTAAATCTCTAAACGCAGTTTGTGTAAATTTTTTGTGTTGGTATTTGAGGGCTGCAATACTTCTCAGATTTGGAGTGTGGTTATATTCAAATCGAGGCATGATAGAGAGGGATGAAAGGTATTTTCTTCCACCAAATTGCATGCTGTCAATACCGGCTACAAGTTCTGCTGTGTAGTGTGTGACTTTATAAATAAGACTCGGGTTATAAGAAAAATAGCTAATGTTGAACTTCTTGTGGTCTCTGTAATTTTTGGAGAAGAAAGAGAAAGAGTTCTTGAGAGCAAAACCATTTTTGGAGCCAATATCGTAAATATTGCTTACATTGGCAAAGAGTTGCAAAGCGGTATCAGAAATTTTTGCTGTTGGAGGGAGTAAAATACCATTAAATGCAAAACTTCCAATATTCCCATAGTTTATATTTGAATCATAGAGCATCTCAGCCATCAGTGTTACATAGGTAAAAGATTTTTGTTGTACTTTGGAAACTCTTGACAAAGAGAGTTCAATATTTCTACGTATATTACTTGGAATATTCGGATTACTTAAAACATCACTATAGAGATTTTGTGCATCTGCATACATTTTTAACATAAAATAGGTGCGTGCCATTTCGAGTTTATTGCGGATATTGGTACTATCTTGCATAGCAACTCGTTCAAACGCAGCAAGTGCAGTTTCGTAATGTCCCGTTTCATAGGCACTTCGCCCAAGATAAAAGTTAAAGTTTACATCTGCAAGTTTCTCTAAATAGATTTTTTTTAAGAGTGTATAACTTGTTTGGAAATCTTTAGACTTGTATGCAATCAGTGCTTTTCTATAGTCTGTTTCTAGTGTTGTTGCAAACAAAAAGAGAGGAAGCAGTAGAAGAAGTAGTATTTTTTTCATTTTCTATCCTAATCTATAACATAGTAAGATTATATCACGAGTCTCTTGAAAAATCAATGTAGCATTAATAAAAATCTATTATAATTACTAAAAATGAAAGGAGTCCCTATGGAACATGTACGAACTTTAGATGCAACAAAACTTTTAGAATTAATTTTTGTCTATTTGACAGAGGTTTCTTCTTTAAGAGATCATGATGAAATCATTAAAGTCTTAGCAGATATGGGGCGTGCATTGACAAGTGCCGACAGGTGTACTGTATGGGTTGTCAGTGATGATAAACAAAAAATATGGACGAAGATTGCCCATGGGATGGATGCCATTGAGTTGCCTATTGACTCTGGGATAGTTGGGTCTTCTATAGTCAATAAAGAGAAAATTATTATTGAAGATGTCTATAAAGATGAGCGATTCAATCAGGAAATAGACAAACAAACAGGCTATAGAACACGTAGTATGATGGTTATTCCTATGTTTGATAATGATGATGCAATCATTGGGGCATTTCAAGTTATTAATCATCAAGGAGAAAAAGGTGTTTTTGATAAGCGAGATATGCAAAGATTGATGCTTGCAAGTACATATGCAGCAGAAACTTTAGTGGCAGCTCGTTTAGCACAAGAGATTGAAGAGACACAAAGAGAAGTTGTTTTTACAATGGGAGCTATAGGAGAGAGTAGAAGTAAGGAGACAGGGAATCATGTTAAACGGGTTGCAGAGTATTCAAAAATTCTTGCTTTAGCCTATGGACTGAGTGAAGAAGATGCCGAACTCTTAAAACAAGCAAGCCCAATGCACGATATAGGTAAAGTAGCTATTCCCGATGCCGTACTCAATAAACCTGGTCGATTTAATGCACAAGAGCGAAAAATTATGGACAAACATGCAGAGCTTGGCTATAACATGGTGAATAACTCAGAAAGACCACTCCTTAAAGCCGCTGCAATCGTCGCTTATGAGCATCATGAAAAATGGAATGGTAAGGGGTACCCACGCGGTATGTCTGGGGAAGATATACATATTTTCGGACGCATTACTGCAATTGCCGATGTTTTTGATGCTCTTGGTTCTGATAGGGTATATAAGTTGGCTTGGAAGGATGAGAAAATTTTTCAACTTTTTAAAGAGGAGCGAGGGGAACATTTTGATCCTAAGCTGGTTGATCTCTTTTTTGAAAATTTAGATGCAATTCTTGCGGTTCGTGATACTTTTAAAGATACCTATCAGATTAATGTAGTAAAAGAGGAAGGAAATTTTGTCAAAGTACTTGGTGCTTTTGGTACAAGGTCTAAAGGCTATGGTACAAGTTCCTTTCTTCTTAATAGTAAAAATGTTATTGATGCTGGAAATTTACTCAATGGGCTAGAGGATAAAGTCGAGGAGATTGAAAATATTTGGATTACACACTCGCATTTAGATCATATTGGTGATATAGCTTATATGATTGATAATTATTATGCTTCTATTAAAAATACTATAATGCTTTATGGATTGCCCGAAACATTAGAGGCAATCCAAAAGCATTTTCTCAACGATATAATATGGCCAGATTTTTCAAAAATAGATTTAGTCAATAAATCAGGGAAATGTATTGCTTATAAAGAGATTACACTTGGCACAGAGTATATGCTTTCAAATACAGAGACAATCGAAGCGATACAAACTGATCATAGTGTTCCGAGTTGTGGATACATTTATAAAAAGCAAACAACAAGTCTTCTAATAACAGCCGATACCTATGATATGACAAATATATTACAGCGGGTGGATGCAGATAAACAAATAAATGCACTTGTCTGTGAATGTTCTTTTCCTTCCCGTTTTGAAACGCTGGCAAAAGAGAGTAAACATTTAACACCAAAACTTCTTGCAGAGGCATTACAGAAACTACAACGTAAAGATGTAAAAATTTATGTAAACCATGTAAAACCTTTGTATCTTGAGGAAATTAGTAAGGAGTTGGAGCAATTTTGTAGTAAATTTGCACCCCAAATTGTAAAAGATGGAGAAATTTTAAAATTTTAGCAAAAACCCCTTGACATTAAAGTTTGTTTGGACTATAATTCTGGCTCAATTTCGATGCCGACATAGCTCAGTTGGCTAGAGCAGCTGATTTGTAATCAGCAGGCCCGGGGTTCAAATCCTCGTGTCGGCACCATTGAAATTTGAATATTAGAAACAGTGTTAGACCAGATAAGAGATTTTTTAAAATCTAAAAAGTGGTGAGATAGTCAAGTGGCCAACGACGGCAGACTGTAAATCTGCTCCCTATGGGTTCGGAGGTTCGACTCCTCCTCTCACCACCATCAATGAAGCTGCGGGTGTAACTCAGTGGCTAGAGTTCCTGCCTTCCAAGCAGGCTGTCGAGGGTTCGAATCCCTTCACCC
>WFQD01000180.1 GCA_015487265.1 Sulfurimonas sp.
AAATATATTATACTCATTTGGTGCTTTTAAACCCCTAAAAATAGGGATTAATTGATGTTTTTTCAAGTGGATTTTGCACCTAATTCTTGAGTACTTTTTTCCTTAACTTAATGGCAGTGGAGGTGCCCTTATAATTGTTGATAAGTTTGATGACAATCATAACACTAATTACCTGAAACAATGCCGCTAAGATAAACGCATAGTAGTGGAGTTCATCAATAGATTTCGCACTCAAGGCAAGGGTCGCCATGGCAATGAGTAGGGTTAAAGGCATAGAGTGGGAGAGTCCCATAAGCACGGCATCTAAAATTTGGAGTTCTTTGACAAAAACGAGTGCGGCAAAAACACGCATGGCTATCATAAAAAGTGCAATCTCTAAAGCTTTGATGATGAGTCCTTGGGTGAAAAGTTGTTCAAGGTGAAAAGCGGTGCCGATGTGTATGAAAAAGAGTGGGATTAAAAATCCAAAGCCAAAAGAAGCGAGTTTTTCAGGCAGTTCATGTTTATGGTCAAAAAATGTAGGGATAAAAATACCTGCCAAAAATGCACCAAATGCAAGTTCTAGTTTGAGAAAAAGCATGGCTGCGATAAGTAAGGTGAAAATCCCCATGGAGAGGCGGATATCTTGTTCTTTGTTATCCTCATGGGGCATGAGAGCTGTGGAGATTTTAGGAAACCACCAAAAAAGTAAGCCTGCTACCTTAAAGATGATAAACATAAAAAGTATAAATGCGATGAGTGCCATCATGGTTTGAAACAGGTGCAAACCAAAGCCATCTCTCAGGGCTGCTGATGTTAAGGTTAAGATAACGATACTAATCACTTCCCCAATCCCGCCTGCTGTCATAGAGAGTTCTAGCCATGGTGTTTTGCCATACTCTTTGATAAGTGAAGCAACTAAACCGATGGAGATAAGCGGTAAAAGTACCATGAAGATATTGCCTAAGTTGATATACAGAGAAAAAAGTATGGATAAAGTATATAAAATAAGCAGATAGAGGAGGACTTTTTTGATGAGGTGTACGGGGGTTTTGAGAACATTTTTAAGGTTAATCTCTGTCCCTGCGATAAACATCAAATACAAAAATCCAAACTCAGCTACAATGTCAAAAAGGTGTTCTTCATGTAAAAAACCAATAGAACCAAAAAGAGAACCTAAGATAATTTCTATGGGAGTTGTAGGCAGTTTTAAATACTTTGCAAGAAAGGGTGAAAAGATAATAATGACTGATAGGGTTAAAATGAGTGTAATGTTATCAGTCATGTGCGTGTGCTTTTAGACTTTTTTTGCGACTTGGAGATTGAGCGACTTGAGCATCTCTAAATCTTTGTGCATGGCTCTTCCCGCTGTTGTGAGGTAGTTGCCAATGACAATAGAGTTTGCCCCCGCATCAAAAATCTCATTTTGTCGCGCACCAAACATAAGTTCGCGTCCGCCTGCAACCATAATGCGTTGTGCATTTGGAATACTTTCTCGAGTGAGTTTTATAAGTGCTAAGGCTTCTTCGACACTTAAAGGATTTGGTTGGAGTTCGAGGGCGACATTATGGTGGTAAAAGTTGATAGGGACTGAAGTCGGGTTTAAAGAGGCTAAAGATTTGAGCATACTGACTCTATCGGCTTGCGTTTCCCCTAAACCAAAGATACCCCCTGTAATGAGTGTGAGTCCTGCTTTATTTACATTTTGACAAGTTTCGTAGCGTTCGCTCCAAGGGTGTGTGCTGCATATCTCTTTGTAAAAATTTTCACTTGTTTCAAGGTTATGGTTATAGGCTTTGATGCCAGCACTTTTGAGGGTAAGGAGTTGTTCAAGTGTGGCTGTGCCATTGCAGGCGATTAAACGCAACTCTGGAGCTACTTTTGTGACAGCTTTTGCAACATCACAAACAAATCTGAGTGTTTTGTCATTGAGACCTTTATCGGCGGTGACTAAACAAAAGCCTAAAGCCCCATTGTCTCGAGCATTGATGGCTTCTTGTTCTATGAGGGCTATATCTTTTTGTTTGTAGCGTTCAATGTCGGCTTTATAGCGAACACTTTGCGAACAGAACTTACAATCTTCTAAGCAGGTTCCACTGTTGATGTTACAAATGGAACATAAAAATATCTCTTGATTCACTATTTTTTCCTTGTGTATGTAAAGTGTTCTTCTGAAAAAACTGTTGCATCTTTGTTTTTACTCAAGTGCGTTACCAAAAGCGACGCTTCTGTGACTTGAAGCAAGGCACACTCTGAGATGGGTTTGTTTCTTGCACAACTCTCCCCAGGGTTGAGGAAAAGTGTTCCCTCTAAGAAGCGAGATTCAAAGGCATGGGTATGTCCAGAAATCACAATCTCTGTATCGGGTGCCATATAAAAGGGGAGATGCATTAACTTGAAACTCGTGTTGGCAAGTTTGAAGTAGTGTGGCTCTTTGACGAGGTTATAATCATTGTGGTACTGTACTAAATGAGCATCATTGTTCCCATAAACACAGACATATTGCAGACCACAGTTTTTTAAAAGCTCCAAAGTCTCTAGCTCACAAACATCTCCAGCATGGACAATAAACTCTGCACCTTTTTCAAGGAGTATATCTAAACTCTCTTGTGCAAGTTTTACTTTTGTGTGAGTGTCAGAGAGTATGCCTATTTTCATGATTATTTGTCAATCTCTTCACGAGGTGTGCGTGCTTTACATTTTACACACTCGTAAACTTCCTTATTTCTATAGGTTCGAGGGGCTAAAACACCTGTACACCCTTTTTCTTTACATTTTATAGTTGTTGGTTCAAACTTTGAGATGAATTTACACTCTGGGTAGTTGTTACAGCCCCAAAAAGGTCCACGACGGGAGTTTTTCAGACTAATAGTGCCTCCACAATCAGGACATGGTGTCTCAGAAGTTTTCTCCTCTACATTAATGCTTTTGGTGTTTTTACAATCAGGGTAGTTTGAGCAGGCTAAAAACTGTCCATTACGGCCATTTTTGACAATCATATCGCTGCCACATTTGTCACATTTTTCTTCACTCAACTCTTTTTTCTCTTCGACTTTATTACCCTCTGCATCACACTGTTCGGTGTATTTACATTTTGGAAAACCGCTACATGCGATAAAGTTTCCAAAACGCCCACTTCTTAAAAGAAGCTCATGTTCACCACATTTTGGGCAAGTTCTTCCAAGAGGTTTGGCAAGTTTAAGACTGACAATTTTCTCTTTTCCTGCTTCGATTTGTTGCATAAAAGGGGTGTAAAAATCAGCTAAAAGTTTTTGCCAATCTACTTTGCCTTCACTCACTTCATCGAGTTTTTCTTCCATGTTGGCTGTAAAGGAAATATCGACAATGTTTGCAAAGTGTTCTTCAAGAATTTTTGTGACAGTAAATGCCATTTCTGTAGGAATAATTTGTTTTTTTTCTATGGTCACATAGGTGCGTTGGCTCAGTGTTGCCACTGTTGGCGCATAGGTAGATGGACGACCGACACCTTCAGACTCTAACTTTTTAATGAGACTTGCTTCTGAGTAACGAGCGGGTGGTTCGGTAAAGTGTTGCTCTGGTTTGACACTTTGAAGTTCTGCTTTGTCGCCTTTTTTGAGTGTTGGGAGAAGTTTGTCTTTGTCTTCTGCTCCTGTAACGGCATAAAAACCATCAAAAATGAGTTTACGTCCACTTGCACGGTACTCATTTTCGTTACCACTAAAGATGATACTTTGTTGCTCAAACTTCGCATCTTCCATTTGACATGCCATAAAACGCTCATAAATGAGGCGATAGAGTTTAATTTCATCGGCTTTTAAAAAGCTTTGTGCTACTTCGGGAGTAAACGCAAGCATAGTAGGGCGGATGGCCTCGTGTGCTTCTTGGGCACCTTTTGATTTTTTGGTGTAAACTTTTGGCTCTTTTGGCAAATATTTTGCTCCAAAACGACTCTCGATGATGCCACGAACTGCCCCTACTGCTTCTTGTGCTAAGTTGAGGGAGTCTGTTCTCATATAGGTAATAACACCCGAAGTACCATCAGGAGTTTTGACACCCTCATAGAGTGCTTGTGCGACCATCATTGTTTTTTTAGGAGTGAAACCTAGTTTAGATGAAGCTGTTTGTTGGAGGGTAGAAGTCATAAAAGGGGGCGGCGTTTTACTTCTTCTCTCTTTTGTTTCAATTTTTGTTATAGTGAAATTATCGGTTTTGACACTTGCTGTAATTGCTTGTGCCTGCGTTTCATTTGCTATGGACATTTTCTCTATTTTTTCGCCCTTGTGTGCAATGAGATTTGCATCGATGTTGGTTTTAAACGCAGTGTCAATGCTCCAGTACTCAACAGGGACAAAGGCTTGAATCTCGCGTTCACGGTCTACAACGAGTTTAAGTGTTGAAGACTGCACACGCCCGCCTGAGAGTCCTTTTTGGATTTTTGAAGCTAAAAGAGGAGAGAGTTTATAGCCTACAACACGGTCGAGGATACGGCGGGCTTGTTGGGCATTGACCATATTCATATCTATTGTGCGAGCTGATTCAAGGGCATGTTTGATGGCTGTTTTTGTAATCTCATGAAACACAATGCGTGGTAATTCAAGGGGATCTTTTTTCATCGCATGGGCAATATGCCACCCAATAGCCTCTCCCTCGCGATCCTCATCGGTCGCGATATAGATAGTATCTGCTTTTTTTGCTAGTGTCTTAATTTCTTTGACTGTAGGGGCATTCTCTTTGGCTACAGAGTAGGTTGGGATGAGATGGTGTGTCTCTTCATCAAGTTTAATCCCAAAACGAGATTTTGGTAAATCACGGATATGCCCTTTTGAAGCGATAACCTCATATCCTTTACCTAAAAAGTTTTTAATTGTTTTTGCTTTTGCCGGTGACTCAACGATAATTAAATTC
>WFQD01000181.1 GCA_015487265.1 Sulfurimonas sp.
CTAGTACTGCATCTTCTGGTACTCAAGGCCAAACTGGAGGTCTTGTCATTGAAAGTACAGATACTAGAACAATAGCAAGTACTGCTAAATCAGGTCAACTATAAGACCTGATTTAGAAAAAAATAAATCATAAAAATAAAAATAAATCATAAAAATAAAAGGAGAATTTATGGCTTCAGACAAAAAAAGCGTTGTTGTCGATATCTACGAAAGAATTTTTGAAGAAATTAGACACAGATACAGTGCTTCTTCTATTATAAAAGGAGCAATTGATAACGAGATCATTTACAAAGTTTTTAAAAATATAGATGTGAAAATGCTAAAAAAATGGAAACATCTTTATAACCCAAACCTAAAAGTACTTATACCTGAACTATCTGATATTGAAAATGAGACCGGGGTGTATTTTCTTGTTGGAAGGAATGGAAGACATTCACTAAACAACATTTATGATATACCTCCTCTTAGAAAATACATTAAATCAACTATGGGATTTGATCCTATGACAGAAGAAGGGAAAAAGGCGATTTGGGAAATGTTGGATAAGCTTGCTCAAAAAGAACATAACCTGGCTGTTATTGGATATGGAGGAGCAATGATCAATTTTTTATGGGATTTGTTTCTGCTAAAAACAATAAGCGAATATCCATATCCTTTATTCAATAAAATTGTTGTGTTTGAACGGGAAAATCTCAGTCTAACCAACTTGTTTCGAATTGGTAAATTCATCATTTTGGAAAACTATAGTTCTCTTTTCCTAGATGAAAATGGCAAACTTAACAAGCTCAACTTGATTCGAGAAGAGTTCTCTTTGGCAAAAGAGGAAAACTTTTTTCTGATCGAAGATTACCTCACTGAGGATTCAGACGAAATGTTGCAACAGCTTCGGGAAAAGAACTACTTGATGATAGGAGCACCTAATTTTGCGGCAAGAAAAATGCTAGAAAAGGATAATTTCTTCTTTTTCGGTCATGCAAATAATGAGCTTGAAATTTTCTATCAGCCTTATGTTGACGATGAGTTGACTTTCGAGTCTTATGGAAGCATCGATATTCCAGTACTTATTTCGAATATCGCAGCTGGAACTATAGCAATGGTAAATATTTTTGGAGATATAAATAAAGAAGATCTTCAAAATAAGGATAAATCTTTATTTAATCCTAGCGAATCCCTCTTCAGAATTGATTATGGAGAGTATCTTGAGTCACAAAAAAAATAAAAAGTAGGAGAATACATGAAAGCACATAGTTTATTTGATTTGATTCTAAAAGAAGAAATTGACGATATTGTTGCGTCTCAGCTTCAAGACGCAGCTCCATCAAAAAATGAGTTTGGTGATGACGATGGAAATATTTATTTTCCTATGTCTCGTAGTTTTAATGAACTTAAAACAGAGTTCGGGGATTTTTCGTTTGACCGAGATTTTCAAATGAATAGTTCCTCTACATCCATATCTATGGAAACTTTTCGATCTGATTTTCTTGAATCAGAAGTCAAAACAATAGCATATACAAAAAAAGACATTGATTTGGATAAATTCTTGGCGAATATCTATAAAGAACCTTCAATTTATGGAGTTCTTATTCAAAGCAATAGGAGATCGGATTATCTTATTAATCCATTGCATCCTCTAGTTGCAATGTCCATTAAAATGGGGCAACTAAGCTTGCCAGAAAAAGGAAAAATCATAGTATATTCGTATAGATCTCCGAGGATGGAAGAGAATGATTTTCAACCGTCACGTGCATTTTCTGAGATCAGAACAGAAGATGATCTGCACAATTTTCTAAATAATCATCAAAATTATTCAAAAATTTTTGATGTTTACCAAAAACTTATTCAGCTAAGTAAATATTTTGTAACTCACGTCAAAGTAGAAACAGAGCTGGAAACAAACATGGATGAGTACTATGATTTAATTTCCGAGTCAGTTGATTTTATTTCTCAACTGTACTTGGTTCGAAAAATCCATTTTACAGAAAAAAGCACACAAGAAAAAATACAATCAATGATTGTTCCTTTTCAGGCAGCAATTTCAAATATGGCTACTCCTTACTATGGTGTTGGTTTTATCGATAACCCTACATCGTCAGAAAATAAAGGATATAATATAGGAATTATGGCGAGCGGAAATCTCAGACATGAAAGAGCGGATTTCTCTGATGTTTCGGTCTGTACTGGTAGTCGTCCAAGAAGTAAACCTACAGGGTGGTTGACTCTTAGTAGAGTTAACCTTAGTAGTATGTGGTATGCAAATATCATTACTAACGATAAGAAAAAAATCTATGCCTTAGCAGACATCAGTAAATTTTTGGCGGGCAAATTTTATGAATTGTCGGTAAGCGACTCTGCAGCAGACGAAGAAAATGCATCGTCTTAAATACTGTTCGTGACACAAGTAAGTCTTTAAAAAATAAGTTAGATTTAATAATCTAGCTTATTTTTATGCTAACCTAAAGGAATTGGTAATGAAAATAAAAGCAATTGAAAAGGGGGTGTATATCAAATATGATAAAAATATAGAAGTTAGTATAGATATTGATGAAATCGATAGTCCGTTTAAGTTAATTTCTGTATTTTTTGAAGTCATAACAGAATTAGAATTAAAAGACGGTATTTCTCAATTAAAAAATGAAATTCAAAAAATATTGAAAGAACGAGGACAATCACAACAATATACATTTATACTTTCTTTTATGAAATCTTTTTTTAAAAAAAATAATATTGAAATATCATATGAAACACAAAACACTCAAGATAAAACAATACAAAATATATTAAATGAAGTCAATATAGAAGAGGAGGGAACTTAACCC
>WFQD01000182.1 GCA_015487265.1 Sulfurimonas sp.
ATTATTAGCGGGCGGTTATGGAACAAGATTAAGTGAGGTAACAGACTTGAGACCAAAACCAATGGTAGAAATAGGTGGCAAGCCGATTTTATGGCATATTATGAAGATATATTCTTATTATGGATTTAATGATTTTGTTATACTTCTTGGGTATAAAGGGTATTATATAAAAGAATACTTTGCAAACTATTTTTTACATCAAAGTGATGTAACAATCGATATGCAAACCAATAAAATGGAAGTACATAACAATACAAGTGAACCATGGAAAGTGACTTTGGTGGATACCGGGCTTGATACTATGACAGGTGGTCGTATTAAAAGAGCACAAAAGTTTATTGGTGATGATACTTTTTTACTTACATATGGTGATGGAGTAAGTGACATCGATATTGCAAAAAGTGTTAAATTTCATCAAGAACATGGAAAAACACTTACAATGACTGCTATTCAACCGGAAGCACGATTTGGAAATTTAGATATAGATAATAATCAAAATATTAAAAAATTTATAGAAAAACCAAAAACTGAAGCAGGTTGGATAAATGGTGGTTTTTTTGTATGTGAGCCAGAAGTTTTTGACTATCTTTCAGAAGACGAAGGATGTGTTTTTGAACAAGATCCATTGCAGAACCTTGCTCTTGATGGAAAAATGGTGGCATACAAGCATAGTGGATTTTGGCAGCCAATGGATACATTAAGAGATAATCAAAAGCTTAATATGCTCTGGAAAGAGAAAAAAGCACCTTGGAAAGTATGGTAATGCAAAACTTATTTGGAGGTATTTATAAAAACAAAAAAGTCCTTGTGACAGGACATACAGGATTTAAAGGATCCTGGCTTGTCTATTGGTTAGATAAAATGGGTGCTGATGTTATAGGGTATTCTCTTGAAGCACCTACTTCTCCAAATCATATAGGACTTCTGAATATACATATAACCTCCATTATCGCAGACATAAGAGATTTAGACAAACTAGAACAAACTTTTGCAACATATAAGCCTGACATTGTATTTCATCTAGCTGCTCAAGCACTTGTGAGACCTTCTTATGATAATCCGATTGAGACGTATGAGACAAATGTAATGGGAACACTTAAAGTTCTTGAAGCATGCCGTAAGCATAGTGTTAAGGCCATAGTAAATATTACAAGTGATAAAGCTTACGAAAATAAAGAGTGGGTGTGGGGATATAGAGAAAATGACCCTATGGGTGGCTATGATCCTTATAGCTCATCAAAAGGTGCAGCAGATATTTTAGCTACTTCTTATAGAAATTCTTACTTTAATGTACAACATTATAAGAAAACACATCAAACACTTCTTGCAACTTGCCGAGCCGGTAATGTCATAGGCGGTGGTGATTGGGCAAAAGACAGACTCATGACCGACATCATGCTTTCAGTATCGAATAATAAAAAAGTAAATATTAGAAATCCTCACGCAACACGGCCTTGGCAGCATGTACTCGAACCATTAAGTGGGTATTTAATGATAGGTCAAAAACTCCTTGAAGAGAAAAAAGAGTTTGCAGAGGCTTGGAATTTCGGACCGAGCGATGAGGGAAGTATAACAGTGGAAGAAGTAGTGCACAATGTGAAAAAGCATTGGAATGCCATTGACTATGATATTAATCAAGATATAAATCAACCTCATGAAGCAAACCTTTTAAAGCTTGATTGTTCAAAAGCACATACTCTGCTGAGATGGAAAGATGTATGGGAAAGCGATATGACTTTTGAAAAAACGGTTAAATGGTATAAAGCTTTTTACGAAGAAGATAAAACAATTTTGACACAAGACGATTTGGAGTCTTATGTAAATGCTGCTAAAAATAAAAATTTAGAATGGACAATATATGACTAAAGTATCAGACTATGTGATAGATTTTTTATTAGAACACAAAATTGATAAAGTTTTCGGATATATTGGTGGAGCAGTAGCGCATTTTTACCATTCTATCGATAAAAATGAAAATGTTGAAATTGTAAATTGCATTAATGAACAAGGTGCAGCATTTGCGGCAGAGGGTTATGCAAGAATAACAGGTAAATCTGGTGTCACTTTTGCAACAAGTGGTCCAGGTGCTACCAACCTTATTACTTCTATTGGTAGCTGTTATTTTGATTCTGTGCCAACACTATTTATTACCGGTCAAGTAAATACTTATGAATATAAATATGATAAACCACTTAGACAGGTTGGTTTTCAAGAAACAGATATTGTTAGTATCGTAAAGCCAATTGTTAAATATGCTGTGATGATTGATGATATACAAAATATTCGTTATGAATTAGAAAAGGCCTATTTTCTTTCACAAAATGGAAGAAAAGGACCTGTTTTAGTTGATATTCCGATGAATATTCAAAGAAGTGAAATTGATATTAAAGGTCTTAATTCATTTTTTGATAGTGAAGAGTATAAAAATTATGATAAAATCAATAACTATCATGTTTATGATGTCACAGAGATGCTAAATAACTCAAAGAGACCGGTCGTATTAGTTGGTGGAGGTGTTAGAATATCAAATGCTCATAATGAATTATTACGCTTTCTCAAAAAACATAATTTGCCAGTTGTTTATTCATTAATGGGTAAAGATGCAATTAGTGAAGAGTATGAATATAATATGGGCTTAATTGGTGCTTATGGAAATAGATATGGAAATCTGGCACTTGCAAATAGTGATTTAATACTTGTTGTTGGCTCAAGACTTGACACGAGACAAACAGGAACAAGCTTAGATAGTTTTGCAAGAGAAGCAAAAATAATTCAAATCGATATTGATAAATACGAACTTGGATCTAAAATAAAAGTAGATTTAAAAATTCATAGTGATGTAAAAGAGTTTTTAGCTAAAATAAATACTCAATCTTTAAAAATAGATATAAATGATTGGCTAATACATTTAAATATGTATAAAAATAAGTTTAAATCAACTGAAAGCATTGATAAACATCAAAAAATACCGAATATTATAGTATCTAAAATAGCGAAGTTTTTGTCAAATGAAGCCATATGTGTTGATGTTGGGCAACATCAAATGTGGGTAGCACAATCCTTAAATATAAAAGATGATCAAAGAGTACTTTTCTCAGGAGGAATGGGCGCAATGGGGTTTGCATTACCTGCTGCCATTGGGGCTTGTATTGCATCAAAGAAAAGAACTATTGTTATTGCAGGCGATGGTGGAATTCAAATGAATATACAAGAACTTGAAGTTATAAAAAGAAGGAATTTACCTATAAAAATATTTGTATTAAATAATAAAAATTTAGGAATGGTTAGACAATTTCAAGAGTTGTATTTTGATAAAAAATATTTAGGGACAGTGGATGATTATAGTGTTCCTAATTTTGAAAAAATAGCACAAGCATATGGTATTAAGTCAAGAACTATTAATGATATTAAAAATATAGAGATAGAACTCAAAGATATTTTTTCCAATACTTATCCAGAACTTATTAACATCGAGTTATCAATCCAGATGACTACTGTGGAACCAAAATTGATAGTCAATAAACCTATTGAAGATATGCATCCTTTTATCGAAAAGGATGAGTTGAACTCATTGATGATAGTTAAACCTTTAGAAGAGAACGAATGAATATCTTTATAACTGGTTCAACCGGATTTATAGGCTCACATTTAAAAGAGTATCTACAAAATAATTATATAAATTATAAGCTTTTTACCCCTTCAAGTAAAGAGCTTGATTTGGCCGATGAAAAAAGTGTTGATAAATATATATTGTCTAATGAGATTGATATTATCATTCATCTGGCAAATCGTGGTGGGGGTAGAGATACCTTAGATATGAAAAATGTTACAGAGTATAACCTCAAAATATTTTTTAATATTGCGAAGCATGCAAAGCATGTAAAAAAAATCATCTCTTTTGGTAGTGGTGCGGAATATGGAAAACACAAACCTATTGTAGAAGCAAAAGAAGAAGAGTATTTCAAAGAGCAACCACTTGATGAATATGGTTTTTATAAATCTGTCACTTCTAAATATATAGAGAAGTGTGACAATATTGTTCAGCTGAGAATTTTTGGCGCTTATGGTGAATATGAAAATTATCGTTATAAATTTATTTCAAATGCTATAGTGAAAAACCTTTTACATTTATCTATAGTAATTAATAAAAATGTCTACTTTGATTATATTTATATAGATGATTTAGTCAAAATGATCGATTGGTTTATGCATAATGAGTCCAAAGAAAATATATACAATGTGACAACAGGTAAAAAGATAGATTTGATTACATTAGCAAATTATGTTAACGAAGTAAGTGATTTCAGATCAGAGATAAGAGTTCTCAACGATGGACTCAATAACGAGTATACATCTGATAATTCAAGAGTCTTAAAAGAAATAGGTAATTTTAACTTTACTTCTCATCAAGCTGCAATTAGGAAGATGAGAGAGTATTTTAAAAAGAATTTGGAAAAACTTGATACACAAACGGTAAGAAATGACCCTTTTTTAAAGAAAATTGACCATATGTGGAAAGGAAAGTAAAGAAAATGACAAAAGAAGAGCAACTAAAACAAGAAATACTGCAAAAAACAAACGAGTATTATGAACTGGTGCATAAACCAAAACAAGAAGCAGAGTTTGTAGCTGGTAAAAGTCGTGTGAACTATGCAGGTCGCGTCTTTGATGCAACAGAAATGAAGTATTTGGTAGATAGCTCATTAGACTTTTGGCTTACTTATGGAGATTATTCTAAAAAATTTGAAAAAGATTTAGCGAAATTTTTAGGAGTGCGATGGGCATTTTTAGTCAACTCTGGAAGTTCTGCAAATCTTCTTGCTTTTTATGCCTTGACATCACCTCTTCTTAAAGAGAGACAAGTAAAAAGAGGAGATGAAGTTATAACAGTTGCAGCAGGATTCCCGACAACAGTAGCGCCGATAGTGCAATATGGAGCTGTTCCTGTGTTTGTAGATATGGAACTTACACATTTTAACATCGATGTAACGCAACTTGAATCCGCACTAAGCCCTAAAACAAAAGCTGTGATGATAGCGCATACACTTGGTAACCCTTTTAATATTAAAGCTGTAAAAGAGTTCTGTGATAAACACAATCTTTGGTTAATAGAAGACAACTGTGATGCATTAGGTTCGACTTATGATGGTAAACCAACGGGAACATGGGGAGATATAGGAACATCAAGCTTTTATCCTCCACATCACATGACTATGGGAGAGGGTGGTGCCACTTATACTGATAATCCACTGCTTCAAAAAATTATGTTGAGTATGAGAGACTGGGGAAGAGACTGTTGGTGTGAAAGTGGTGTAGACAACACTTGTGGTAAAAGATTTTCTATGAGCCTTGGAAATCTTCCAAAAGGGTATGATCATAAATATGTTTACTCCCATTTTGGATTTAATCTCAAAGTCTCAGATATGCAAGCAGCGGTAGGCGTTGCGCAACTTGAGAAATTTCCTATATTTGTTGAAAAAAGAAAAGAAAACTTTACTAAGCTTTTTAATGGACTAAAAGATTTGCGAGAGATCATCTTAGTTGAAAAACAACCGTTGAGTGACCCTAGTTGGTTTGGTTTTATGATAACACTTAAAGACGGTGTAAAATTTACTAGAAATGAGATAGTAGAGTATTTAGAAAGCAGTAATATACAAACAAGAAATCTTTTTGCTGGAAATATGCTTAGACATCCAATGTTTGATAGTTTAATCAAAGATAAAGAGTATAGAGTCATCGGAGAACTTACAAATACCGATAAAATAATGAATGACAGTTTTTGGATTGGATTATATCCTGGTATGGG
>WFQD01000183.1 GCA_015487265.1 Sulfurimonas sp.
ATTTATTATTTCACTTAATTTTTGATAACCGTAATTTATGGGTGAAAATGAACTGTTGTTAGAAATATAAAAACCAACCCTGCTAAGTGGTGACCATCCATCATCGTCAGATGATTGCTCAACTGCCGTTCTTAGTAAGCGCACGAGGGCTGTGTCGCCTCGGAGTTCGTTTCGCGTTTTTGGGACTCTTTTTGAACCATTATTGGGGCGTTCATCATCGGGTTTCTGTAAATTTTCAGTGAAAATAAATTGAGAACATGCATGCACAAAAGGTTCAGGCGTTTTCTTCTCACCAAAACCATAAACTGGCATACCGCTTTCAAGAATACGTAACACCAAGGGGGTGAAATCACTATCACTTGTCATCAGGGCAAATGCGTCTACATTTTTGCTATACAGAAGGTCCATTGCATCTATTATCATTGATGAATCTGTTGCGTTTTTCCCTGAAGTATATGCAAATTGCTGGATAGGTCTAATCGCAAAAGGATGGAGTTTTTCTTTCCACCCTGACAAATTGGTGCTATTCCAATCACCATGAGCATGCCTAATATTGACTTTCCCGTATTTTGCTAATTCTTCTAAGACACCCTCAATTGCAGTGTGACTGACATTATCACAGTCTATTAGTAAGGCAATTCTGTTATTTTTATTCAAAATTTCCCCTCCATATCTTTATAACGCTCAAGCTCAGGGGCAAGCGGGATTAGCAGCACTGAGCTTTGATAACCTGCGTATGCGGCAGAAGCAAAGAACTTCGAAGAACCGCCGCGCCCGCTTGTCCCTTGCAGCGCCTTGTTCGGCGTCTTTTTGCCGTTTTTATTTCTTTTTTATCGAGGTCTGCTCTCGATGTTTCTTGTGGTTTTTTGATTGTGTTTAAGTTGTAAAATCCTTTACAGATCATTTCTTTTGGTAGCTATTTTTTTCATCACTACTAAAAACAATATTCTCTGGAAGTTATTGACTTCCGGTCTCAAAAGAGCAGCCCAGAAGCTTTCTCTATTAGCTTTATAAGTTGAATATTGGCCGAATTTATCTTGCTTGACGTAATTTGGTGGAATGATAAATCCTCGCTTTTTCCCAAATATTTTTAGAATGTTATCACATATATTCGGATCTGGTAGATGTATTGTCATTTCTGATTTCCCTGTTACTATGCATGGCACCAGTAACGATGTGAATATACCGGAATTATTGCATTGTGTATTTGAGTTTTAGGCCATAACTGTCGGCTAAAGCTTGAAAATATTGTTTTGTCATTTTACGCGCTTGTTTAATATGCTGTTTTTGATGCTTATCCACTTGTTTTTGTATAATTCGATCAAGTGCTTTGCTCACATTTATTTTTTTTCCGTTATCATCTGTGGGATAATAATTTTCAAATCGTTTATCAATTCCTAAAGTTCTTCTATTACGAGCTTCCTTTATTTCGTGTGGTGCAGGTAGTTTTACAATTAAGATTTTAGCTCCATCATCTCCAATCTTAACATTTATTTTTGCATCAGCGATATCGAAACCATATATTACTGAATATAGTGCTTTTTGGATGAATAACTCATCAAATCCTATGGTTTTATGCTCGTAATGCGCAAATACTGCTTCGTATTTGGCCGACATGGTACCTATTGCATTAAGGTCTTTTGATATTTTTTCGTTGATAAGATTTTGAAGTTTCTTTTCTTCTCCACCTTTATTGCAAGAAACAGTAACAACTAATATGATAAGAGCTAAAAATATTTTTTTCATATTAATTCTCCTCTGTACAATAAAGAGATATGTAGGTTTTTAGTACATTTTTTCCCCTTGTCATTAATTGGGTCCATTGGCCTGTATCCTTCATCTCCTTAATAAGCTTATTTTTTATACTTTTTTCATTGTTAGGAGTAACATACATGCTGTTTTGAATAGATGTAGCATCCCCTTCTGGCGGATGTACATTGGCTTTTATACTCAATATTGTAGGGTAGGGAATATTATCTAAAACATCTGATGGGCATTTTTTCCCTGCGAATTTTCCTATAATTTTACTCACGTTGTCGTAACCAATTGCCATATCATAATCAGCTACAATAAACCCATTTAAAATTCTTCCAGAAGAAGCTAATTTCCTTTCCGCAATAGTTTTCTTCCAAAAAGACGTAATGCTGTCATCAGAGCTATAGCTTTTTTTGATGAGTGGCACTACCGTGAAAGAAGTGTAAAGCTTGTCAATTTTCTCGTATCCTTTGAAGTTTGCTGCAATGTGTGTATAAGTTGTTTTTTTATTGAAAATGAAGAAAAACAACGTGACACACATCAGTAATAAGATAGCGGCCTTAATAGGTTTAGATAGCAAAAAAGATGTCGCAGTAGCTATTTTAAAAAATTTTTTTTCAATAAAAGTAGGAGTTGTTCTGTTATTTTCGACCTTTAGAAGGTTGTCGATTTGATTCATAAAGTTTTGTTCATTTGCAGATATTTTATCATCTTCAAGGGCAATAGTTCTGGTGAAGTTTATAGCCTCTTTTTTGATATTGATAGGTAAATGCTTGGCGAGCTTTTTTATAAGTTCGAAAAGTTTTGTTTCAATACCTTCTTTTGGATTTTCATTGTTAAATATTTCTTCTTTGAGCATCTTCACAGACTTTATAAATAAAACTTCTTGGTTAGGAACATTTGAAAATGCTTTGTTAAGTAATAATTTGTTTTTTACTTTGGTCAAAGAATCGTCTTGCTGAATAAATTCTTTCATCGCCTGGGAGTCTTTACAAGATTCCTTCAGGTACATGTAGGTGGCCAAAACAGAAGATAACACAAAGCCCTTTTCCGCAACATCTAAATCATCCATTACTAGTCCTCTTTGGATATCTATGG
>WFQD01000184.1 GCA_015487265.1 Sulfurimonas sp.
GGCAGTTCATCGAAGAACAAAATACCATTGTGCGATAAGCCGACCTCTCCAATGCGTGCTTTATGACTTCCACCGCCAAAGACCGAAGCCAGAGTCGAAGAGTGATGCGGGCTTTTAAAAGGGCGTTGTGCTTTAAAGTCAGGCTCTCTGTTCTCTAAGACTTGCAGCTTAGCACTCTCAAGTATCTCACGCATCTGCATGGGTGGCAGAATGTAACGCAGTCGTGAAGCGATCATGCTCTTGCCGCATCCCGGACTCCCCTCTAATAAAATATTATGAAATCCTGCCGCAGCGATGAGTGCCGCTCTTTTGGCGACCTCTTGACCTTTGACATCGATAAAATTCTCTTTATACTCTTTTACGTAATAATATTTTTGCTCTGCAAGTTCATAAAAAGGAAACTCTATCGCACTGCTTTGCTCTGCTGACTGCGCAGCTTCTTGATTTTTTAAAATCGCTACGGCATCGTTTAGAGAGGCAACTCCATAGAATTCAATATCAGGGATTTTTACAAGCTTTGGTAGTGCTTCTTGTGGAACTATCGCTTTATGTATGAGCCCTTGGTTTGCAAGCGAGAGGATGAGCGGATAGAGCTGAATATTCTCTTTCACATCACCCGCAAGCCCAAGCTCTCCAAAAACAAACCACTCATCATAAGCATCAGCACTGTCATTGAGTAAGATAAGTAAAGCAATGCTCAAATCAAAATGCGAACCCGATTTTGAAAGCTCACTGGGAGAGAGATTAAGTGTAATGCGCTTGGGAGGAAAAGAAAAGTCATTACTCAGAAGTGCCGACTTTACCCGCTCTTTTGCTAAACCTTCTAAGTAATGACCATGAAATTAACTTAGAAAAAACTACCTAAAATAGGCTTATTTTCATAGTCAATTAATTAACTGTGAAAAACCCAACTTAACTATGAAAAATTGACTAATATACAACTATACAGTACTATCGCACGCAAAAAACCTAGAAGCTCAAATACTCAATAATTTATTTCACTATGCAAAGAGACTAGAAAATAATTGTGAACATCATCTAAAATTTCTAGCACTCCCTACAAAACTGGTCTGATATCCATCATATACTCCACCTTTTTTACTTGTTATTGTACTATAAGTTTTTTAATGCTTATATATCGCTCATCTGAAAGGTATTCTTTGAAATCTTCATCATCTTCATAATGTTTAAATGTATCAGGGCTTGCTTGCGCTACTTTTCTAACTAACTCAAACAATTCATCTTCTTGTTTCAACAATGCAAGATAACAAGATTTATTATACCAAATATCTATATTATCTGGACATTCTTCTTCTGCCTCTCTAAGAACTGCTAAAGCATGTTTCAGTCCAGCTCTACTTTTTTCTAAACGCTTTATGGCGTATGCCTTGTTAATAAGTAGTGCACATTTCTCTGAGGAATCAAGCGTGTAGAAATGTTCAGATTGAAGTACTTCTTCAATTAATTGAAATCCTTCTTTTATGTGGTTAGTGCTTAAATATGATTCAGTTTTTGCTATTTTCGCATATAATAAACTTTTATCTACTTCATTTTTCAGTTTTTGATTTTCTTCTACTATGGTAGCTAACATATCAGTATTTTCTTTTACAGTTTTTTCATTGTTCTTTACCTTATCAAATACTTTGTCTGAAATACCATCAATAAAGTTCTTTGCATAGACTGATGCAAGTAGTGCAAAGCCCAACATCTTGTAAAATTCTATAGTTAATGGCTTAATTGCATCTAATGTATCAACTACCTGATTATCAGCAAGGGATAGAAAAAGAGGAACCAAAAATGCTGCTATTGTGCTTAGCAGTATATTTTTAATTAGATGATAAAAAAAATTCTCTTCTTTTAGCTCATCCATCTCAACTAATGTCCGGTATACACCACCAATAAGTCCTGATGACATAAACACATAAAATATAAGCATTCAAAACCTCAGTTCTACAAGTTAGATAATTATTATATCAAAAACAGGAAACTGCACAGCAACATAATCCTCTTGACAACCTATTTTGAGGGCTTAAAAGCACCAATATGTCAATTATTAACTATGGAAATGCGGAAGTCTGTAGTAATAATTTTCCATTTTTCCCAATAAGTGTGAAAGTTGTTTGCTCTATCTTGAAACTATATCTTTTAGAGCGAAACAATTTTATCATATTTTCCTTAATTTTAATAAAATATCGGCAGCTTTTGCCTTTTTTGTTAAAAGCAAAACAGCATCCATGCTGCAAAAAGAATAGAAACGGCCACTATAACAAAACAGTGTACTGACTGCAATCATCACAGCTCTCTGTCGTTTATATATATTACTGCAATCTGTTTTTTTTGATTTTTTCCTCTGTTTTCTCCATTAATATTCTTCCAATTTTACAGCTTGATAAAACTGCACCGTGTTAATAGTTATTATCCAGCTTTAAAAAAAATATCTTCGCCTTTTACAGCAAGAGCAGAAGATTTAATCTTTTTTTTATTGATCGATGCAGCAATTTGATGAATAATTTGTTCATCGGACATAGTTTCGTACGACATATCAAATCCTTTCTTTACTATAATAATAATTATAGTTATAAGCAAAAAACACTTCTAAATATAATTATTATTATAGTTAAAAAGATAGAACAAGTAATTCAGATACCAAGGACACCCCCAAGGGTATCACAAGAAAAGCCACCATTTTTCTTTATGTCAAAGAGATAGGCTCGGTTTGCAGAAGAGCTGCAAATAATAAAATTATCATTTTTGTATTCTTACTTTTGTATAATACAAAATGTATAATGTGAAAAAAATCATCCCTTTTTAAAAAACAATCCTCTCAAA
>WFQD01000185.1 GCA_015487265.1 Sulfurimonas sp.
GTATAATGGGATAATAATTTTACAAAAAACTGTGCAAATATTAATTATTAACTTAAATCTCACGAAGTTTAATATCAAATTTATGGAAAGATTAAAAATGTATTCAAAGTTAAATATTCAAAATAGTATTTTTTATAATATCTACAATCTTAAAAAAAAATCTCTCATTATGTTACAAAATCTGAAATGAAAAGAATATTGCTCGTATTTGGTACAAGACCGGAAGCTATAAAAATGGCACCTCTTGCAAAAGAGTTTCAAAAAGATACTCTAAATTTTGAAACAAAAGTATGTGTAACGGCACAGCATCGAGAGATGTTGGATCAAGTGCTTGATCTGTTTGAGATAGTTCCGGAGTATGATTTAAATCTTATGAAGCCTGGGCAAGATTTATATGATATTACATCAAATGTACTTTTAGGTATGAAAGATGTACTAAGTGACTTTAAACCTGATGTGGTTTTAGTTCATGGCGATACTACGACTACATCTGCTACTTCCTTCTCTGCATTTTATCAACAAATAAAGATTGGTCATGTAGAAGCAGGTCTTCGTACTGGTGACATGATGAGTCCTTGGCCAGAAGAGGCAAATCGGCAGATTACAGGAGTGTTGGCAAACTATCACTTTGCTCCCACTTCTACCTCACAAGAAAATTTATTAAGAGAAAATAAAAATAAAGAGAGTGTTGTCGTTACAGGAAACACTGTAATAGATGCTTTGTTTCTAGCGTTAGATAAGATAAAAAATAACAAGAATTTAAAAAATCAAATAGTACAGCAGATTTCAGATTTAAATTATCAAATAGTTGGTGATAAAAAGATTATATTAGTTACGGGACACAGAAGAGAAAACCATGGACAAGGTTTTATAAATATTTGCCAAGCTCTAAAAACTATTGCTGTAAATAATCCAGATATAGATATAGTTTATCCAGTACACCTAAATCCTAATGTTCAAAAGCCAGTTAAAGAGATACTTTCAAATATATCAAATATATATTTGATAGAACCTTTACAGTATGAACAGTTTATCTATATGGTGGATAAATCGTACTTTATTATTACCGATAGTGGTGGAGTACAAGAAGAAGCACCAAGTTTAGGTAAACCAGTACTAGTTATGAGAGATACTACAGAGAGACCAGAAGCATTAGAAGCAGGTACTGTAAAACTTGTAGGTACAGATACTGAACTTATCATAAAAGAAGCTCAAAAGCTAATAGATGATAGAATAGCATACGAAAAAATGAGTAAGGCATATAATCCTTATGGGGATGGTAAAGCTTGTGCTAAGATTGTAAGTTTTATCTCGAAGATAAAAAAGTGAAGAAAGTTTTAGAAGAAATAGGCAAAGGGTTAATAAATTTTGCCAATATTGTAACAGCATTAGTTTTTGTAAAAAATTATTTCGATAAAGAACACTCTACTTCATTAGTATTGGGTGTGGTCTTTTGGTTGTTTTTATACATTAATTGCTTCTTTGTTTATAAAAAAATCAGAAAGGATGCAAGATGGATAGTGGAAATTTATTTTTAATTACTTTTACTATAATAATAAGTGTCGTGGGAATGATTGTTTACAACATAGATTTTTCAAAATGGGAAAATAAAAATTCTCATGATTAATGGTCCATTTAATATAAAAATTATTTTTCATTTAGCTTCATTTTTACTCATTATAGAAAATATAGAAGGGAAAAAAACTCATGAATAATAAAAAAATATGTGTAATCGGCTTAGGCTACATAGGTTTACCAACGGCGGCACTTCTTGCAAATAGAGGTTATGATGTTCATGGTGTGGATGTAATTCAAAGTACAGTTGATATCATCAATCGTGGTGAGATCCATATAGTAGAACCAGAACTAGATACTTTTGTAAAGTCAGCAGTAAATAGTGGTAAACTCAAAGCAGATACTAAACCAACTCAAGCAGATGTATTTATACTCGCAGTTCCTACCCCTTTTTATGAGGGGTTTGTACCAAACATAGACTATATAGTAAGTGCTACAAAAGCGATAGCTCCTTATGTACAAGAGAATGACATAGTTATACTAGAGTCTACTTCACCAGTTGGAACAACTGACAAAGTAGAAGAAGTTTTAGCAGAAAATTGTATAGATACTTCAAAACTATTCATAGCTCATTGTCCAGAACGAGTTCTGCCTGGTCAGATAATGAGAGAACTAGTAGAAAATGACCGTATAGTAGGTGGAATAACTCCTGAAGCTACAGCAAAAACAGTAGAGTTTTACAAAACATTTGTAAGTGGAGAAGTGCTTAGTACAGATGCAAGAACAGCAGAGATGGCAAAACTCACTGAAAACTCTTTTAGAGATACTAACATCGCGTTTGCAAATGAACTCAGTATGCTTTGCGATAAGTTTGACATAGATGTATGGGAACTCATAAAACTTACAAACAGACACCCAAGAGTAAATGTACTCCAACCTGGTGCTGGAGTAGGTGGACACTGTATAGCAGTTGATCCTTGGTTTATAGTGCATGCAGGTGGAGATGATGCTAAGATCATAAGAACTGCAAGAGAAGTAAACACTTACAAAACTGAGTGGAGCATAGAGAAGATAAAAAATGAAGCACTAAAGTTTGAAGCTCAAAATGGAAGAAAAGCGAAAGTCGCTTGTATGGGACTGGCGTTTAAACCAAACATAGATGATTTGAGAGAATCACCGGCACTGTACATCACAAAAAGACTAATAGCTGATGGTTTAGATGTTTTAGCAGTTGAGCCAAATATAGAAAGATATAAAGGTATAGAGATAGTAAACCATGAAAAAGCGATAGAAGAGGCTGACATAGTTACTTTTTTAGTTGCTCATAAAGAGTTTAAAGAACTTAAAATAGAAACAAATTTAGATTTTTGTGGAGTTTTAAAATGAAAGGAGTTAAGAAAATGAAAAAAGCAATTGTAACTGGAATTACAGGACAAGATGGAGCATATTTAGTAGAACTACTATTAGAAAAAGGTTATGAAGTATATGGTACTTTCAGAAGAACATCTTCTGTTAATTTTTGGAGAATTGAAGAATTAGGCATAGACAAACATGAAAATCTTCATCTATATGAATATGATTTAACTGATCAAGCCAATAGTGTACGAATGCTTATGGAAATTCAACCAGATGAAATTTATAATTTGGCAGCCCAAAGTTTTGTTGGAGTGTCATTTGAACAGCCATTGGCTACTGCAAATATCACAGGACTAGGAGCAGTTCATTTGCTAGAAGCAATAAGAATAGTAAATCCTAAAATTAAATACTACCAAGCAAGTACATCAGAGATGTTTGGTGAAGTACAAGAAGTACCACAGACTGAAAAAACACCACTATATCCAAGAAGTCCATATGGTGTTGCAAAGCAGTATGCTCATTGGATGACAATAAATTATAGAGAATCTTATAATATTTTCGCTTCTTGTGGAATTTTATTTAATCATGAGTCTCCGTTGCGAGGACAAGAATTTGTTACAAGAAAGATTACTGATGCAGTTGCGAAAATAAAATTAGGTAAGCTAGAATATTTAGAACTCGGTAATATGAATGCTAAACGGGATTGGGGATTTGCTAAGGATTATGTTGAGGGAATGTATTTAATGCTTCAAGCAGATAAACCAGATGTTTATGTTTTAGCTACTAATAGAACTGAAACTGTTAGAGATTTTGTAACAATGTCATTCAAAGCAGTTAATATTGATTTAGAATTTAGTGGAAAAGATGAATTAGAGATTGGAAAAGATAAATCTACAGGTAAAATAGTAGTTAAAGTAAATACTAAATTTTATCGTCCTTGTGAAGTAGACTTACTTATAGGTAATCCTGAAAAAGCGAAAAATAATCTTGGTTGGGAACCCAAAACTACACTTGAAGAATTATGCACAATGATGGTAAAAGAGGACTTGAGAAGGAACAAACTTGGTTTCACATTTTGAAAATAAAAAAGTTTTAATCATCGGAATAGAAAGCTTTACTGGAGTACATCTACATTCGTATTTAAAACAATGTGGGTATGATGTTTACGGAACAATGCTAAATCAAACCAATGAGAAAAATATTTTTCATTGTGATATTACTAGTAAAGATATGATTAAAAGTATTATTACAAATATAATGCCAGCCTATATAATTAATCTTGCGGGTATATCATTTGTCGATACTAAGAATAAAGAACTTTTTTATAAAATAAATGTAATTGCTGTAGAAAATATTCTAGAAGCTATACTTGAGATTGAGGACTATACTCCTTTAAAAACTATCCTTGTTAGTAGTGCTACTGTTTATGGTAATCAAGCAAAAAATATACTAGATGAAGAAATGATTCCTAATCCTATTAACCACTATGGGATTAGTAAACTTGCTATGGAACAGATTGCAAAGACATATTTTAATAAAATTGATATAGTGATAACACGCCCTTTTAATTATACTGGAGTTGGACAAACTGATAATTTTTTAATTCCTAAGATAGTCTCACACTATAAAGAAAATAAAGGTGTAATAGAACTCGGGAATACTAATGTATTTCGTGAATTTAATGATGTAAAATATGTGTGTGAAATATACAGAAAACTATTGGAGTCTAATATAAAAAATGAGATAGTTAATATTTCTTCAAATAGAGTAATATCACTTAAAGAGGTAATGAAATATATGAATAATATAGCTGGCTACAGTCTAGAAGTAAAAGTCAATCCCAAGTTTATACGTGCAAATGAAATAATTAGTTTAAGTGGTTCTACAAATAAACTTTTTAAATTATTAGGAGTTATTGAACAAAAAGATTTTATTGAAACATTAAAGGATATGTACAATGACTAATATAATATTATGTGGTGGCAATGGTACTAGACTTTGGCCTATAAGTAGAACACTTATGCCCAAACAGTTTATAAAA
>WFQD01000186.1 GCA_015487265.1 Sulfurimonas sp.
CAACAAAGATAAGTTCTATATCATCCGTATATTTTATGAATTTCTCTTTTTCTAAGAGTTTAAAGTTTGTTATAATTTTGTCAGTATCATCAAACATAATAAAATCTACAATATTTAATGCAATCACTGGATTGAGTAGATGATAATCTTCGCCTTTGTCTAGTTGAATAGAGTAGTTTTTAGCAGCATTGTAAAGAACTCTTTTCTCAAATCCTTCGTTATTTAACACTTGCATCTCTATGATGACGGTGGTATCATTATCGAGTTGTGCTTTTACATCGACAAAAGTGTCTTTCATACCTTTTAACATAGGAATATTATAAGGGTCAATGATGGTTAAATCTACTATTTTATAATCATTTTCAAACTCTACAACTGTATTTAAAAATTCTATAAGTATATCTTTGTTTTCTACTGTGCCAAATACTTTTTTAAAAGCAAAGTCTGTTTTTACATCTAAGAAGTTCATATTTTATCCTGCTAGTTTTATAAGTGATTATACCTAATTCTTCTTCACAATTATCTGATGCATAACTCGTTCAGGTTCAGGCATGAGTAAACTCATTTTATAGCTTGTAAGACTCACACTTTTAATCTCAAAAGCAATGTCAGCTTGTTTTAAAACTGTTATAGCTGTTGTGAGGTGTTGGAGTGTTACAAAATTGGCTACCATGATGCCCCCATCGGCTAAGCTCTCATATAAGTAATCTAACTCACTGATGACTTTTTCGCCACCACCACCAACAAAGATTCTCTGTGGGGTACTCGCCTCTTTTTTATAATCTTCACTCGCTTCACCGATATAGAGTTTTGTGTCTAAAATTTTATGTTTTTTCAAGGAGTTTTGTATCATCTTTGCTCTTTTTTCATTCTTCTCAAAAAGAATGCTTTTGACCTTGTAGCGTTTATACCCATCAATGCTCACAGAACCTGAACCCGCCCCGATGTCCCACAAAAGCATATTGGGTTCTAAGTCAAGATTTTGCAATGAAATGTGGCGTTTGTAGCTTTTGGTAATCATACCATTTTCATGCTCTATGCTCTCTTCGCTTGAGATATTTGGCAGAGGTTTGTAGTTGCGTTTGATGAGAAGAGAGTAGGGCATATGGGGTGGATTTTTTAGCATTTTGTCTAATGTTGTTGCTGAAAATGACTCATCTTCATAGCCAAAGCACTCCCCAAGTGTGATACTTATATCTTCTGCATCTAAAAAGCTTGTTGCTTTTGCAAGTATATTTGGTGTATCATCATCGCAAATAACAAAGGTATAATCTTTTGTTAAAAAGTTTTCTAAATCCACAAAGTTTTTTCCATGGAGTGTTACTATGCCAGTTTTCACTAGACTCACACCCTCATGTGCTAACATATAGTTCAAACTTGAAGTGTTATCGATGATTTTGAAGGCAATGTTTTGCTTTTTAAGGGCACTGATGATTAAAATTGCCCCTGAGAAAAAGGTCGGTGAACCACTTACGATATAGAGTATATTTTTATCAAGGTTTGCTAAGATTGCCTCTTTGATGACTTTAAAACTTCCTTGTGTGACATTGTCTAAAGAAGTGTTGTAGTTTTGATCGCAAAATATCATCTCAAATACTGAAAAATCTACATTGACATTGTCAAAGTTGTATGCACCCATTCCTGAGCCTGCTATTGTTACCATGTTAGTACTTCCTTTATCTCATTTGGCAAAGTAATCGTCTCAACTTCTTTTACCTCTAAATCAAGTTCAAAAAACCACTTTTTGAGTTTCTGTGCAGATTTATACCCTAAAAGTTTTATAAATGGCTCTTTGTATGCAGTTGGAAGAGTTTGTAAAACTCCTTTTAAGGTTACAAACTCTTCATCGCCAAGGGCATACCCAAGTTCGGAGTTGAGCCATGCTTTGACTTCCGCAAAATCAATGCTTCCATACTTGTTATGTGTGTTTTTGAAACCTTGAGCCACCTTACACATCTTCGCAACACTCGTTACAAAGACCACTCTTTTAAGTGTGTGCTTTTGCAAACGTTCTGCCGCATCATAAACGAAGTTTCCTATCTCGATGATGGAACTCTCATTATAGTGTTTTTTTGCATAATCATGGGCAGAATTGCCAAGAGTAAATATAATCTGTTCACTTGATTGGGCTATGGCAACATTTATCTCCTCGGCAACCGAGTCAATATATGCCGAAGCCGACACAGGTTTCACAATGCCACGAGTCCCTAAAATAGAGATACCCCCAAGCACACCCACTTTGGCATTAGCAGTATCTCGTGCAATCTTTTCACCCTCTTTGACACTAAAAACAGCATGAAAAATTTCTTGTGAATCTTGCACTATATTGGTAGCATTTTCTTGCATCATTGCTAAGGGTGTTGGGTTAATGGCAGGATGTGTGGGTGTGATTTTTAAGCCTCTTTTTGTAACAACACCGACCCCTTCTCCTGCATAGATATAAATCTTGACCCCTTTCACCTCTAAAAGCGAGGGTTCTTGAGCTTTTAATTTTGCAGGAGGCTGTGTTGTAAGTAAACAGCAAATCTCACAACCCTTTGTCACATCTATATCGTCATTATCGCCTTTTATAGTGCTAAAAGAGTAGGCACTTTCTCTTTGCACTTCTATAAGTGCTTCTTGCCCTTGTGGTAAAACGAGCGCAAGTTTCTCAACAAAAAGTCCATCAAAATACTCATATAAGCAAGCTAAAAGAGTGGCGGTTGCATGGGTGCCTGTAGTGTAGCCAGTACGAAGTGATTTTTCACCCATTAGGATTTAGTTATAAACCTTCATAGGTATAAAAAATTGTGCTTCAAGTTCTTCAGAGAGAGTTTTGTCTTCACTTAAAAGTGTAAACATCTCTCTCCACTTTTCATCTGAGAATTGATGGGTGTGTTTGAGCCAAAGTGCATTGTTTTTTTCATTGCCATTGGCTTGTGTGTTTTCTGTGACTTGACATACTTGACGAAATCTACACGCTCCATAACAGCCTGTACGGCTTACTTTTATGCGGTTTTCACCTTTGTTGAGTCCCATATCTTTTAAAATCTCTCGTAAGTGTGTGGCTCTGTCATCTTTGCCCGCTTTGCCACAACGCTCATCGTCACATAAAAGGAGGAGTGTTTTATAGTGCATGATGGGGCGATTTGCATCATAATCTTTGGGCTTACAAGTGTAGCCTTCTACGATTTCACTACCCATCTCATTGAGGCGAACTTCATCTTTTTTGACAGGGTTGTTCCCATAAGTGGAGCTTGAATGTGAATTTGTGAGACTACTTGCCATTGTACTTCCCTTGTCCTGTGTCGAAGTCTTTTATGAGTTTATAAGCCGCGTGTAAGGAAGCGACGACCATTGTTGAAGCGCCATATCTACCTTGGAGGATGATACCCTCTGCATTAAAATGTTCTAAAAACTTTTTGCCATACTCTTTAGACTCCACAACATTAACAAAACCCACGGGAAAGAGAAGTAAGATGACATTGTCTAAGTTTATCTTCTCTTTGATGAGGGTGTTGATAGCCGCATAGATAAATGTCGGTGCATTTCCACAGGCTAAGACCATAGGCTCATCACGAAATTTTTGTATGGCTAACTCTACGGCGGCATACGAGCGAGTTGTAGCATTTTTTTCTGCCATTGCAAAGACTTCGGGTTCATTGACATAACAGATAACTTCGTTTTCGTATTTGTTAAGATAAAATTGACTTAGACCTGAACGAATCATATTTGTATCGACAATGAGTTTGGCTTTGTTTTGGAGCAAGTCTTTGAGTTTTAGCATCGCATTTTGACTAAAATAGATGTTATCTATAACCTCATTAAAGCAAGTCGTCGTATGGATGAGTCTATCTACAAGTGCTTTTTCATTTGCATTAAAGGCATGGTATTTTGGGTACGAGACAATCTCAGACTCTATCATTTCAAAAGACTTTTCACTGATGTCTGCACCAATATTTATAGGTGGTTCTTCTAATTTAAAATTCATATGTTTCCTATTAGATTTTTAAGTTTTTCAATCTCTGCTTTAGAGAGACCCGTTGATGTAACAATAGTATCAATATCAATATTTACTTTCAGTAAATTTCTAGCAATACTCATTTTTTCTTCTTCCTTACCTTTTTCAATCCCTTGCTTAATCCCATGCTCAATCCCTTGCTTCATTCCGTCAATCTTACCAACGACATAAGTAGATTCATAAGCACTCGTTTGGTCATGCAAGGATTTTTGATAAGTCTCATACTCTGCTCTCTCATCATCATCCATCTTAAGGTAGTCTAATGTTTCTTTAGCTTTGAGTAATCCCTTAGCTTTTGGATTATCAGGTATCTCTTCATTTTTTAAAAAGTTTATCCATTCATCTAAGCTATCTTTTGCATTATCATCAAAGTTTCTGATTTTTATCAAATAATATTCAGGATAAATATTTTCAACACTCTCTACTTTATAGAGTTCTTTTTGTTTTTCGTTAAGCATGAGTTGCGTATGTTTATGAAGACCTATAAAGTTTGTAGTTCCTTTATAAATATAATCATCTCCATCTCCAAAATCAAAATATAAAATAGATATAGAGATAATCTTCGTTACTTTTGCATAGGCATCAGACTCTTTCATATGTTCAGTAATGGCTTTAGAAGAAGCATAGAGTATTCTTTGTAGATAATCCATCTCTCTATCATACTGAATCTCTATTAAAACTATCTCTTGCTTTTGATTTTTAACTTTTATATCAAGTCTATTAAACTTGTCGTTACTCAAATCTTTATTTGATTCAGACTCTAAAACTTCTAAGATAGTCATATCTTCTTTTAAAAGTTCAGACAAAAAACCCTCTAAGATTTCAAAGTTTGCTTTACTTTTAAGGATTCTTTTTATAGCCCAGTCAAATGAGATGAGTTTTCTTGGCATTTTTAGTTCCTTTTTTCACTGAATGTTTTTATAGAAGGATTATAACACAGTATAATTACATATGAACTTTACAAATGATGATGCGGCAAAACTCTTAAAAATTATAAAAGCTCGGCGGGATGTTCGGGGTAATCGATTTATATCACAAGCCATAGAAGATGAAAAACTTCACATGATACTTGAAGCAGGTATTCATGCTCCCTCGGTAGGTTACTCACAACCTTGGAAATTTGTTATCATCAAAGACAAAAAAATCAAAAATGAACTTTTAGAAAATTTTGAGGGTGAAAATAGTACGGCAAAAGAGATTTTTAGTGAGAGAGAACTGTATAAAAATCTGAAACTCGAAGGCATTATGGAAGCACCTGTAAATATTGCTGTACTTTATGAGCCAAAAGAAGAAGCTGTTTTAGGCATGACAAGTATGAAAAAGATGGGTGAATACAGTGTTGTTTGTGCTGTGCAAAATATGTGGCTTATGGCACGCGCTTTAAACATCGGCATCGGCTGGGTTAGCATACTTGATGAAGCAAAAGTTCTTAAAAGCTTAAGGTGTGAGAAAAACTCCCAACTTATCGCTTATCTTTGTGTCGGCTATGTCGATGAGTTTTACAAAGAAAGTGAACTCAAGACACTCGGCTGGGAGAGAGAAAGAGTTCTTGAGGATGTACTCTCCACATCGTATGCAGATAGGTAGCAAAGATGTTATCTTGTTTGTAGCCTCCCTCTTTTGCACTTTTTTTTGAGATTTTATAGAGTTTTATATCGGTAGGGGGAGCTTGTGTGATTTTTGAGTAGTGAAAGGCATGCCCTTTGATGACTTTTTCATCTAACTCACACTTATAGTAACCCAATCGCTCACGTTTGTTTGTTAGGCTAAATGTTATCGGTAAGATACCGCTCATAACTTTTGCATCACAAGAGTCTCCTAAGTAGATAAGCCCCGCACACTCTGCATACACTTGTTTCTTTTTTGCATGTTGGATGAGTGAGTTTTTAAAATGCATAGAATCTTTTATGTTTGCATAGTGTTCCTCTGTTTCTACATAGCCACCAACAAGGATGACAATGTCGGCTTCATCAGGAATACTTTCATCTTTTGTACTACTAATGACGATGACTTTTTTGTAAACCTCTTGTAAAAACTTGAGATTATCGTAGTAGAGAAATGAAAAGTTTTCATCTTTTACTAAGGCACATATTTCCTCATTTTTCACCACTTTTTCAAATGGATAACTACTCACAGGTACTACACTCACATCCATAACAGACTCTAAGCATTTTATATCTATCTGTTTTAAAACATCTTGTGAAACGGCTTCTATCTTCTCTAATTCTAGCTCTTTTAAATCAAGCCCCAAATGGGTTGCACTTAATGTTTGCAAACCTTTTTGAATCCATCCGCAAACAACTATGCCCGTACACTCTGCCTCAATGTGTTTTTTGACAAGTTCGTAGTGCATGGGTGAAGAGACTTTGTTTAAGATGACAGCTTTTATGGTGTTATCTTGGCGAAAAGAGAGCATTCCTTTTAAAACAGCGGCGATGGTAATGTAGCTTCCCCCTGCGTCAAGGAGTAAAAGCGAGGGGATGTTGAGGATTTTTGCGACATCGTAGGCACTTGCACCCTTGTCCATTCCATCATAATACCCCATAACTCCTTCTAAGATGGCGACATCTTTGTCAAAATAGTTTTGAAACATCCATTGGAGTTGCTCTTGGTTCATCATGTAGCCATCGAGATTGACAGAAGGAGTGTGTGCTATCTTCTCATGAAACTGGGGGTCTATAAAATCGGGTCCACATTTAAAGGGGCGTACATTTTTTTTATAATGGTGTAAAAGTGCCATACTTAAAAGAGTTTTCCCTTGATTTGACGCGATGGCAGAAATAACTAATGCTTTTTTCAATTTTTTATCCTATAATTTCTAAAAATTTGATTGGTGGTATTTATGAAACGATATAGACATTATAACAAAGGCACGGCAATAATTCTCTCCTGTTTTGGTTCTGTGATTGAACAAGAAAAATATTTGGCATTTGAGCAATTTATACAAGAAGCATTTGCAGATACTCCTGTCTTTACAGCATTCTCTTCTAAGATGGTCATTAAAGAGTTAGCGAAAAAGGGTGAAGTATATAAAAACTTACCGCAGGTTATGGCGGATGTGGATATGGAAGGGTATAAACGCTATATCGTGGTAAGTGTAAACATCTTTCCAACGGATGAGCATGAAGTGCTTATACGAATGGTGAAAGGATTTCGCGAATTTTCTTTAGCTAACATTCGCTACACAAATCCACTACTTCAAAAAACAAAAGAGACATCTTTGTATCTTAAGGCACTTGATGAGAAGATACGCGAAGAGCAAGCCGATGTTATCAACCTTTACATTATTCATGGTGTTCCTGTTTTAAATCTTGGGGGATTAGAAGCGGTGAGTTATGCAGCAAACTTTTTAAAGATGATAAATGAGCGAAATTTGGCTTGTTCGCTTGAGGGTGAATTTCCTTTTTATGCCTTGAAGGATGCTATAAAAAGAGATATACTCAAACTTACAAATGGGGATAGAACAAAAAAAGTGCAGATTGTTCCGATGCTTTTAGTAAGTGGTAATCATTATGATAAAGATATGAAAGAGATTTGTGATGAGGTGGGTAAATATGCAGATGCAAGCATTGTCAAATCAATCACAAAAGATGAAAAGTTTAACTTGATAGAGCAGAAAAATGTTCGTGAGATATTTAAAGATAATATTGTAGTAGAGTTGAAAAAGTTAGGCATTTAAAACCTAACTTTTTTAAGAGATAACTATGCTTTACAAAGCTTTTTGTCAAACAAAAATGTACATTCGTTTGTTTTGTTATAGGCTTTTACAGCGGTTAAAACTGCCACATCTACAAGTGGTTCAAGGATGATAACAGACATATATGCCCCACCAAAAGTGAGTACATTGTGAATGTTTTCAGCACCAAATCCTTGTCCATAAATCGCCCAAAATGCAACCCATGAAACGATAGCCCCTTCCCAAACGATAGAGAGCTTAAGGAGTTGTGTGTAGGTCATATCTTTATATGCGAGACCTTTTGGTATCACTTTTTTTGCTGCCATGTTAAGCATGAACATACTTGCAAGAAGTGTTGTCACATTGATACCGTACTGTGGTAAATCAAAGGGTGCAAAGAAAAGACCTTGTACTAACAAACCGAGTGCTAAACCAATCGTAGTTGGGGCAATCCCAAAAACTAAAAAGGCAGTTGTCCCTAAAATAAGATGTACTTCACTTACCCCTATTGGATAATGAGGTAAAACTTCAAAACAAAAAAAGACGATCATTGCGACGATGACGCTTTTGAGTACTAAAGAGATAAGACCATTTTCTTTCATGTTGTCATACGCTACTTTTGCAGTAGCCCCTAAGACTGTTGTTGCTGTTGCATAGCTAAGTATCATTTTAGCCCCATCTACCACACCAGGTTCTATATGCATTGTTGCTCCTTTTAAGCATTTTATTCGTGATTGTAACATATATTCTTTTTCTTTTGGCATAATTTTACAAAGGAGTCTCTTTTGGGTTATAGCGATTGGGTAGAAAACCATGCGATGAAGCATAAAAAAATTGTAGAAAAGCTTGTTAGTCAGGGCTTAGAAAAAGCAGCAATTATAGAGTATTTTGATTTTGAAAATATGAAAGAAAAAGAGATTGATTTTTGTCCACTCTATGCAAAAAACAAAAAATGTCATGAGATGGAAAGTCTCAACTGTTACCTCTGTTCGTGTCCAAACTTCCGTTTTAATGACGAGGGGATAAAAAAAGTAGAAGGAAAAACACAGTTTAGTTTTTGTGATATTGCTTCAAAAGATGGCAGGCAAGGCATATATGGTGAAAAAATTCATCAAGATTGTTCAGGGTGTGGAGTTCCCCATCATCGCTCTTATGTTGAAAAAAATTTTGACCTTGATTGGGCGAAGATTATGCGAGTGTGTAAAGCCTAATGGGGGTGAAAACTCCGATAGCACTTGAGGCAGTAAATGCTCTTTTTCCAAGTTATGATTTTAGGAAAATCATGCCTACAAAAGAGGGTATTATGGATACAACTTACATTGTAGAGACAAAAAATTGTGCTTACATTCTTAAAAAATTTGAAAGAGATGTGCAGGAAAAATTACAAACAGAAAAAGCCCTTTTAGCCCTTCTCTCGGACTCAAATCTCAATACTCCAAAATTTGTAGCACAAAATCACGAATGGTATCTTTATACAAAACTTGAAGGAAAAATACCCCAGCAGATTGGGCATAGACAGCTTCAAACTCTTGCAAGATTTATGGCAGAGTTCCATAACATCAGCAGAAATTTTCAAGATGCAAAACCTTTTCTCTCTTCGTATAAGCAAGATGAGATGCTTCGTTTTGTCAAGAAAAATTATTTTGTGTATTATAAAAAATTTGCTTGCTTACAAAATATAAAACACAAAAATGAAGGCTTTATTCATGGCGATATCTTTCGAGATAACACACTCTTTACAAACAACAAAATCGCAGTATTTGACTTTATTGATGGGGGTTTAGGCGAGTTTAGTTTTGATGTAGCGGTTGCGTTAGTCTCTTTTAATCCTCACAACAGACCTTTTTTTACAAAGATTTTTTTACAAAGCTATAACCAAAGAGCAAAACAAAAAATCTCTCATAAAGAGTTACAAAAACAGCTTAAAACAGCAGGCAAATTTTATGCCTTAGTGCGTTTAGTCGCAGATGATAACCGCAAACGCATGCAGGAGTTAGCAAAATTTTGGTAAGATTCGCCTATGAAACATGGTGCAAACATATACAAATATGCAAAACAAATCGGATGTAGCAGTGAAGCGATAATAGATTTTTCATCTAACATAAACCTTCACCAACCACAAACTCACATAAATGTAAGCAATGCAGAAATCACAAAGTATGCCGATAGCAACTACAAAAAACTCAAAAAAATTATCGCACATAATTATGGTGTAGAAAAAGCACAAATCGCACTCTTCAATGGAGCGACAGCGGCTATTTATGTACTCCTTAAACAACTCAAACAAAAAAAAGTTGTCCTTTATGCCCCTTTGTATGGAGAGTATGAAAAAGCAGCTTTAGAGAGTCAAAAAGAGATTATAAAAATCAATCGTTTGCAAAGTTTAGAGGTAAAAGTACCAAAAAACTCGATTGTGGTTTTTGTTAATCCATCCACACCTGATGGAAAGTTTTATGCACTTGAAACACTCTTTGCGTACTGGAAAAAGCAAAACTGCACCATCATTTTAGATGAGAGTTTTTTAGAGTTTGAAGCACACTCTTCTTTGCGAGCGATGATAAACGACTTTAAAAAGCTTTATATCGTCCAATCTTTTTCAAAGTTTTACAGTTGTGCAGGTGTGAGAATAGGGGCAGTCTTTGCCCATAAAAAGAGTGTCAAAAAATTGCAAACACCTTTGTGGAATATCTCCTCACTCGACACAGCATTTTTACAAGAGCGTTTGCAAGATAGTGCATTTCAAAAGAAAAGTCTCAAACTTCACACGAAGCAAAAAGAGGAGTTACTTGCCATCTTACAAAAGTCTCAGCTTTTTGAAGAGATTGTGCAAAGTGATGCCAATTTTATCCTTACAAAATCTTCACAAGCCGAACAGATTTTTTTACATTTGCTTACGCATAAAATCCTCACAAGAACTTGCGAGAGTTTTGATTATCTGAGTAATGATTACTTGCGTTTTGCTGTAAAAGATAAGCAATCACATACAAAGCTTCAAAAGGCATTGGCTGTTTATGAGTAATCTTTTTATCACTTTTTTTGCATATTTGATTGACAAAAAATTTGGTGAATTTACTTTTATCAAACATCCTATCATCATTATTGGCGAGATTATAAGCTTTTTTGAAAAACATTTCTATAAAAATTCTGTACTTCAAGGGTGTCTGCTTGTTGTTTTTGTTTTGGGGATTGTAACTACTTTGAGTATGGCACTTACATTTCTTTTACAGCTTTTTCCATTTTTTTTAACACTTCTTTTCACCTCTTTGATTGCTTCAATGTTCATAGCGCATAAAATGCTTCGTGACGCTGTGGGGGAAATTCTCCATGTGAAAAACAAGAAAGAGGCGATTGCTATGCTTGTGTCACGCGATACAAAAGATATGAGTGAAAGTGATGTTTATAAAGCCGCGATAGAAACGTATGCTGAAAATCTAAGTGATGGTGTGATTGCACCACTTTTTTATCTTTTACTCTTTAATTTAGCAGGGATTGTCATCTATAAGGCGATTAATACCATGGATTCTATGGTTGGGTACAGAAATGAAAGGTATGAAAAGTTTGGCAAATGTGCCGCAAGACTTGATGATTTGGCAAACTACATCCCTTCGCGTTTGACGGCATTGCTCATTATGTTGCTAGGCAAGGAGAAGGATGTGTGGCAATTTTATGATGATGGTCGTAAACATGAAAGCCCAAATGCAGGACACCCCATCACAGCCATGGCACTTGTGCTTGATGTAAAACTTGGAGGCGATACTTCCTACTTTGGAAAAGTGAAACACAAAGCTCATTTTGGTGAAGGAAGGGCGAAAATTAGAAAAGAAGATGTGCAGAATGCTTTGAAGCTTTTGTAAATTAATTATGATATAATTTTATTATCAAAGCTTGGCGGCTTTGTGTATGAAGTCAAGTTCAAGGGTACTTCAAGTGAAGCTCTATCACTCTTTATTGAGTGGTAGGGCTTTTTTTTGGTAAAAAATAGCTACAATACCATCATGCAAATAACAATCAACAATGACAATTTAGAAAACTTACAAAACTTCGGTGAAATACTCAAAAAAGATATGAGTAGTATGATAAATGAAGCACTTGAACTCTACTTTGAAGCGGAGCAGAAGAAGCTTTTGGAAAAAAATTTGGCAGATGAAAATGCTCTAACAAATCTCAGTTTTGATGAGTTTTGGGATGATGTGGAAGTTTGATGCACTCGCTAAGTATTTTTGGTACGAGTAGTGATGCAGGCAAATCAACCCTTGCGTTTGCGCTTACTTATCTGCTTCATAAACAAGGCATTCGAGTAGCCCCTTTTAAAGCACAAAATGTTTCTAACAACTCCGTCGTGACCGATAGTGATAGCGGTGAAATAGCCATCCCTCAAGCATTTGCTGCAGAGGCAATAGGGCTAGAAACGCGGAGTGATTTTAACCCCATCTTACTCAAATCTGGCGGTGCGAGTCGCGCACATATTATCCTCAATGGCAAAAGTGTTGGGGAGAGTGATGTGTGGGCATACTACCGCAATATGAAAAAACTACAACCCATTGTCAAACAAGCATTTGAGTGTTTACAAAGCGAGTTTGAGTGTATTGTTGCAGAAGGGGCGGGGAGTCCTGTGGAGCTTAACCTTATGGACAAAGACCTCTCAAATCTTTATGTCGCCGAGACTTTTCAAACGAAGATTATTTTAGTAGCAGACATCCAAAGAGGGGGAGTATTTGCATCCATTTATGGCGTGTACAATCTCTTGCCAAAAAAATTACGTGCCAATGTGATAGGGGTCGTTGTGAACAAGTTTCAAGGGGATATGTCGCTGTTTGATGCAGGGGTGAAAATCATAGAAGAAGAGTTTAAAATCCCTGTTTTGGGAGTGGTTCCTTTTCGTCCCTTTAACCTTGGTTTTGAAGATAGTGCCTCTTTGATGGGGTACACCCAAAACATAAGCAAGGCAATCCTCAAAGTAGGGGTTGTTAAACTTCCCCATATTTCCAATTTTACCGATTTTGAGCCTTTGGTTGTGGATGAGGAGATAGAACTTGCCTTTGTCTCAAGTGTGAGTGAGTTGGACTCTTGTGATGTTGTCATTCTTCCAGGGAGTAAGCGAGTCGTGGATGATTTGGCATGGCTTCGTGCGCGAGGATTTGCGGAAAAACTGAGCTCTAAAGAAACGCAACTCATTGCCATTTGTGGAGGGTATGAGATGATGTTTGAGACGATTATAGACCCTGAGCAAGTAGAGTCAGAACAAAAAAGCATACACGGTTTTGGACGACTCAAAGGTGAAGTAACATTTCAAAAAGAAAAAATCGTGCAAAAGGGTGAATACAATCTCTTTGGTGTCATGGTCAAGGGCTACGAAATCCACAATGGCATAACGAAAAAACGAGCGAAATCAAAACGTAACTTTTATGGGACTTTTGTGCATGGTTTGTTTGAGGATGATGCCCTGCGTTTGAAGCTTTTTCGTGAGTTAAATGCAAACTATAAAGGGTATAATTTTGTAGCATTTAAAGCAGAAGCGATAGATGATTTTGCTGCGCACATTGCACAGCATATTGATATGAAAAGGGTTACAGATGCTTTATATCTGCCCTCTACACTCTAAACTGCTTAATGTCGGAGTCTAGTACAGAAACAATGTTTGCAACATCTGATGAAATATCTAAGAGGTTTTGTGCTATTTCACTGTTTTTATGAGCAGAATCTTCGACTTGATTTGATGTTGCCACTAACTCTTGCATTTGTGTGTTAATGTTTGTAATCTCATCTTTCATCTCTTGTGAATTTTGCATAGAGAACATTGTTTTTTCTTTGGTGTCATCCGCAAGTTTGATAACATCTTGTGTTTTGACAATGATATCTTCAGCATAAACAGCCGACTCATCAATAGCTCCTTGCGTTTCTACGACGCCTTGGACTATCATAGAAGTGGTTGTTTCTATCTCTGTAAGGCTTTTTTGTGTGCGCTCTGCGAGTTTTCTTACTTCATCGGCAACGACGGCAAAGCCGCGTCCATGCTCTCCTGCTCGTGCTGCTTCTATGGCTGCATTGAGAGCAAGAAGATTTGTTTGTTCTGCAATGTCTTTGATGATTTCTAAGATAGAACGAATCTCTTGTGTTTGCTGGGAAACAGAATCTATCTGCTCTTTCATTTGAATAGTTTTTTGAGAATTTTCTTCAATGTTTTGCATAGCTTCGGTTAAGAAGTTAATCATATTGTCTAAAGAGTTATAGGATTCACTCAAGGTTTCGTTTGTCTGTTCTGCTTTTTGTGCTGCTTCATGTGAAGAGCTACTAACATTGTCTGTGATAGTTTTACTTGTTTTGAGTAGCTCCACTTGCACGATAGCACTTTTTTGGACTTCAAGTGCTGTACTTTTCTCTTTTTCTGTTTCGCTAGCAACACTTGAAGAGCCATCTTGCACCTTATTCATGGTTAGACTCAGCTCTTTTCTCATATTATTGTAAGCATTTGCTATTTCCAAAAGCTCATCTTCTACTTCAATTTTTATATCTTTTGTAAGGTCTCTGTTTTGTGCTATTTCATTAAACTGGAAAGTCATTGAGCGTACAGCATTTGTGATAGAGCTGTAAACACCATAAAAGAGTACAAGGAGCAACAAGAAGAAAATGCCACCCTCTACAAACGCCATATTTCTTTCTTGTTTCATTCCATCAACTCTGATATTGAGCAGTCTGATAAGATTTTTGTAACTTACATCATACATCGCAACTGTTTTGTTGATAGCTGCTGTACCTTCTTGAAAATACTGATTGGCAGAGAGAGAAAAATCCTCTTCGATGATTCGTTTTGTAAATTCTTCATAGCTTTTTGCACTTACTTGTAAAGTTTTAAAAGTAGGCTCTATTTTTTGTTTTAGGTTAGGATTGTAACTATAGGCAGAATCAAGTCCACTCGATACAGCAGAAATAGTATTTTGAATTCCACTCAAAAACTCAGTGAATGCAATCATATGGTTGGTTGTGATATGTTTCTTTGCTAAAATACCACTTCCCATCCCTCTTGCTTTTCCAAAATCTTCGGTTAAAAGAGGGAGTTTGTTAATAACAGCATCCATAAGATAAAAAGTATCTAAATCAGGATCTAGGATAAGGTTAGACATATCGCCAACTTTGACTATGAAGGCAAGTTCATCATTGACAATGTCTGTATATTTTTGAAAGACTGTTTGTGCATCTTGTGTGCTATAACTCTCCATAAAAGAGTTGAGTTTCGATGAAAGCTTTGCATATAAGGCTACAGTCCCTTTTAAATTTGCTGAGACTATACTGTTTTTCGCTTGTGCTAAATCATTTTTCACAACTGATTGTTGTGCATCTATTTTTGAGAGGAGCGATGTATTGCCATTTTGGTAAACAGAAGTAATCCCTCGTAACTTTTGTGTATCTACTAAGAGTTTTTTTAAGTCTGGCAAGAGTTTTGCACCAGTAATTTCAAGCTGAGAAAATGCAATATTGGCATTGTGTGCCGCAATAACCTTATACATCATAAATGATGCAAAACTAATGACGACAACAGCGATAAGTGTAAACTTCGCACCATATCTCATCTTATCCATAAATCTTCTTACAAAACCCATTTTAAAATCCTTTTTTTACTTTATAAAGCGATACCGCAGAGGCAAAAAACATCATTTGTATAGTTGTCTTCTCTTTTATACTCTCTATAACCTTGTGAATATACTGAAGATATGATATATTCTTTTTCCTTAAAGATAACTTCTTGTGATATTGCATGCTTCTCTTTTTTTATAAATGTATCATCAATGTCGAGTGTAGATAATAATGCTATATCACTATGAGTTGTGGCAATAACTTTTTTTGTTTTATCAATAAAGAGCATAAAACTTCCTTCATTCAGAGGGGAAGTATCTTGAAGTATCGCTTTAAATTCAGGCTCTGCATCAAACACGACCCCAATACCTCCAACTATTTTTCCATAAGCAACTATGGAAGCACTGTAGATGTAGGTAGCTTTTTCCTCATAAAGTGCAGTGTTCTCAAAATCACTTACAAAATAGTTTTGCGAATCTTTATTGCGCAGTGTTGCATTGACATAGTTTCCTTGTAATTTTCTTCCTATGATAGTATCATCTTTAGAAGTTGCTACAACTTCTGCTTGAGCATTAAAAATAAATATGTTTGTATAAACAGTATAAAGCTCATTAATGTATGCCAGGGTATGAGCTAAAATGTTTACATCTGGTATATCGCTAGAGAGTTCTTCTTGAAACTGTGGTGTTAATGCCCACCATCGACAATCATTTGCTCTCTCATAAAGATTTCTATCCATAATGTCTATGGCTAAATGGGCAGCTGATTTGGCATCTGTTATGAGTCCATTTTTAGAGATTTCTTCTAAATTGTGCGTTGCACCTTCGATTATGCTTAAAAGTTCTGTACTAATGTTACGCATATTATCTAAAATCGGTGTGAGGACATAGACTCTTTGTTTTGCAGCAATTAACTCCCCGTTTATAATAACATCGGCAATATCTTCTACAATATCATTTGCTTTTTGAATAATAGCTTTGAGTTTATCACTTAAAAATTTGCTATTTTTGTTTGTACTCTTTTCATCTATTGCTTTTTGTTGTGTCGGTACTATTTTGAGTGTCGCACTTGCAAACCACTCCTCAATTCCTTTATAGCCTTGGTAAGGAGTAGCTTTTTTTTGTACTGTAATACTTTTACCATGAACCACATAGTCACTCGCTTGATATCTGCTATATTTACTTGTAGCATTACTTGCTAAAATTTCTTGTGAATTACAAAGAAGAAGTATTTCATTTGCTGTTGCTATTTGCTTGAAAATCTGTTGCATTTCATCTTCAAACTTAAAGCATAAACATAAAACTCCAATGACTTGAGAATTTTGCACAATTTTTTGTGCATACAGGAGTGTTTTACTTTGGGATGGAAAAATATCGGTGTGTTTATAACACTCAATGTAGCTCTCACTTTTGAGTGCTTCTTTTAAAATCGAATCATTACTTTTGAGGATATGATTTTGAGGATTGAGATTTATTTTTGCATTTCCATCAGTATCAAAAATAACAATTTCATTGTAAACAGTATATTTACTTGCATACTCTTGGAGGTGCAGCAGCATTTGCTCGTGTGATACCTTTTGTGAAGTGAGAAAATCACATATAAGGCTATCTTGTGAGAAAAAACCTACATCAGCCGTCCTCTCAAAGAGATTACGAATCAAAATGTCTATGGTCGTTTTTGCTTTAAAATCCAACTCATTGGTTACTTTTTTAAGATTTTCATCAAGGAGTGCATGGACTAATTCTACTTTGAGTTCATCAAAGAGTATCGCTGTTTTTTCAACAAAATCAAAGAGATTGGCAGCCACATCGAGCGCATTGATTTTTCCTGTAAGAGTGACTTTGTTTAAGTACTTATTTTGATTTTCCAAACGCGACATTGTCTCTTGAATAAAAGGAAAGAGTGAAAGTAGTTCTTGCATAAAAATTCCTAGAAAATAAACTTATAAACTTTATCATAACACTTGATGAAACAGGAAAAAAGATTGATTAATTTTTCATCATTTGCTACAATGTCTTTACAATCTTTAAAGGTAAAACTATGAAACTGCAAAAACTTCCCATAGGCATCCAAACATTTAGTAAAATACGAGAAGAAAACTATATTTACATAGATAAAACAAAAGAGATTCTAGAATTAACAAAAAACTATAGTTATGTTTTTTTGTCTCGACCACGAAGATTTGGGAAGAGCTTGTTTCTCGATACCTTAGAAGAGCTTTTTTCAGGGAATAAAGCACTTTTTAAAGGGCTTTATATCGATGACAAATATGATTTTGAAAAATACCCTGTTATCAAGATAAGTTGGGCTGGAGATTTACAAACACTTGAGGGAGTTAAAGAGAGAGCTTTTGATGTGTTTAGAGAAAATCAAGAAAAATTGCAAATAGATTGTAATACTACAAGTAGTCCCTCTTCTTGTTTTGATGCACTTATCAAAGAAGCTTACAAAAAACACAATCAACAAGTAGTCATACTCATCGATGAGTATGATAAACCTATCCTTGATGTCATAGAAGATGAAAAGCAAGCCAAAATACATAGAGAGTTCATCAAAGGACTCTATAGTATCATCAAAGAAAACGATAAATATATTCGCTTTGTCTTTCTCACAGGCGTCTCAAAATTTAGTAAATCTTCTATCTTTAGTGGACTCAATATGCTCACAGATATATCGCTCAATAAAAAGTTTGGAGATATTTGTGGCTACTCTCAAAATGATATAGAAACATCTTTTAAACCCTATCTTGTTGATGTAGATTTAGACAAATTTAAACGCTGGTACAATGGCTATAACTTCTTAAAAAGTGCTATGTATAATCCTTTTGATGTCTTGCAATTTATCGGGAATGATTTTTCATTTGAAAACTACTGGTTCGCCACAGGTACCCCAACATTTCTTATAAAACTCATAGAAAAAAACAACTATTTTTTACCCAAACTTTCAGATTTAACAGTAGGGAAACAGCTCCTTGATAGTTTTGACATCTCCAACATAGACTTAGAAGTGATACTCTATCAAAGTGGGTATTTGACTATAGATAAAGTGCAAACAACAATGTTTGAAAGTTTAGAATATAAACTTAAAATACCAAATATAGAAGTAAAACAATCCTTATATGATGTGATTATAAAAGAACTTTATAAAAATAGTGAGTACCTTACGCTAAGAAAAACAAATATCTATAAAAGTTTATTAAGTGCAGATATGCAATCTTTTGAAAGCTCTCTTAAAGCCATCTTCGCTTCCATTCCCTACAATAACTACACAAAAAACAGACTCCAAAACTATGAAGGATTTTATGCAAGTGTCGTCTATGTTTATCTTCAAAGTTTAGGACTCGACATCATTGGTGAAGATGTGACAAATAAGGGGCGAATTGACCTAACGATAAAACTCGCTAATGCCATCTACATACTCGAGTTCAAAGTAGGCACAGTAAATGCCCTTGCACAAATAAAAGAGAAAAATTACCATCATAAATATCTCCAAGAAAACAAAGATATCTATCTTATAGGGATTAATTTTGATGAGGAAGAAAAAAATATCTCTTCTTTTGCATGGGAAAAATTTATAAAATGAGAGGAAAATAAAATTGAAAATAGTCAATATCTTTACAGAAAAAACAGACAAACTTCCAGAGGGAAAAGCAGACTTTTTACTCGCTGCAAGTGTAACAAAAACTTGTGAGATAGAAGGCATTACACAAGCAGGTATACCGGGTAAAATTGCCTACACACCTACACTTGATGCAGAGTTTATCACAACACAAAAACTCTTCTCTATGCCTGAGATAGCTGAAACACCTAGCGGGGTGCCAACGCCTGCTCTTATTACTCGTGGGGTGGAGAATTTGTACGCATTTAGTAGCATAGAGATTTTAGATTTAGGTTTGAGTGTGCAACCTGAACAAATCCATTTGCACTCCTTTGGCATTAAACCCTCAGAGTCGATTGCAAAAGGGGCAACGATAGACGCCAAAGCCGTTTTTATGAAAGGCATGGCATTTGGAAGGGAGTATGAACTCAAAGGAAACTACCTCATACTTGGTGAGTCCACACCGAGTGGAACGACGACAGCTACTGCAACTGCTTTAGCTTTTGGCTATGATGTACGCGAGGATTTCTCTTCAAGCTTTTTAAATGTTCCTAACAGCATTAAAGAAACAACCATAAACGCAAGTCTCGCACTTTTAGATGACTCGATGAGCCGTTTTGAAAAGCTCTCAATAGTAAGCGATAATATGCTTCTTTTTTGTGCAGGATTTTTACTCGAAGCGAGTCGGCGTTTTCATGTGGTTTTAGCAGGAGGCACACAGATGGCTGCATGTTTACTTGTCGCAGATGCCTTGCGAGAAGATGTTCTCATGCGACTCAAACCTGAAAATGTTACTTTAGCCACAACGCAGTGGGTCGCACAAGATAAGCACTCTAACATTAAGCATATTTTAGAGCAACTCAGCTACACACCCCATGCGATTTACACGACTTTTTCTTTTGCAAATGCAGAGATATCTGTGCTTAAAAAATATGATGAGGGTGAAGCCAAAGAGGGGGTGGGTGCAGGAGCAAGTTTGGCGTATGCAGCGAGTAATGGCATCTCCAATAAACAGCTTTTAGAAGCTATAGAACTTATAATGTATATGATGTAATGCAGGCACTTTTTATAGGCGGTATCAAGAGTGGCAAGAGTCTTTTAGCCGAACAATATGCCCTCAAATATGCCAAACAAAAGCCCATTTATTTGGCAACAACTGAGCTACTCGATGGTGAAATGCAAGAACGCATTAGAGCGCATAAAAAGCAAAGAGCGGAGCAGTTTATAACACTTGAAGAACCCTTACATTTACATGAGGCAGTTGCAAGCTGTGAAGATATAGTGCTTGTTGAGTGTGTGAGTATGTGGTTGAACAATATGCTTTACCACGGCTTTAAGTATGAAAACATAGAAAAAGAGATACAAGCCGTACTCCAAAATAAGCAAGATAAAGTTTTTGTCCTCAATGATGTGGGCAGTGGTATCATCCCAGACAATGCCCTTGCAAGAGAGTTTGCAGACATCAGCGGAAAAGTGGCACAACTCATAGCCTCTGAATGTGATGCAGTTTTTCATGTCATCGCAGGCATTGGAACACAGATAAAATGAGGTACTTACAAGCTTTTGCTTTGAGTGTCAATATGCTCACAATCTTCCCTTTTTTCAAAGTGCATGATTTTTACAAAGGTATCAATGGACTCTCTGCACTCTTTTACCCCCTTGTAGGATTTTTACTCGGCACTTTACTTTTGGCGACTCATGCACTTTTGCAAGGGAGTGTTCCTGCCACACATTTGGGAGTCATTATCTTCTCTTTGTGGGTTTTGTTTACGGGAGCATTGCATATAGATGGTTTGAGCGATACCATAGATGGGCTTTTTGTTCCTGCAAAAAAGTCACTTGAAGTGATGAAAGATTCTCATGTTGGTGGCATGGGGATGACTTTTACTTTTGTCTTTTTACTTTTAAAACTTTCAAGTTTGCTTGCCTTAGAAAACTATGCTTTGCTTCCCGTCATTTTGATGTTTTCTCGTTTGAATGCTGTTTTGGCAATCTACTCATTTAGTTATGTGAGTAGTGGTGTTGGAGCTTTACTCAAAGAAGAATTGAGTCTAAAAATGGTGCTAGAGAGTCTGCTTTTTTCTTTGGGAATTGCATTTCTTTTCTCTTTTAGTACTGCATTTTTAGTTTCGCTTTTTGTTTTTTTACTCGTCGGCAAGTTTTTCACCACAAGAGTGGGTGGACTCAGTGGCGATATGTATGGCTTTTTGATAGAGTTTACAGAACTTATACTACTCAACTTCGCACTTGTGATTTTTGCTTAAATGCCCATTACTTTAGTGCGTCATGCAGAGGTTGAAGAAGCTTATATTGGCAAGTATAATGGGCATATAGACATTGGTTTAAGTAAGCGAGGTAAAGCACAGGCAAAGGCACTTGCCAAAAAACTTAAATCAGAAAAATATGACAAAATCTACTGCTCTGATTTACGACGAGCAAGAGAGACTCTCGCTGCTTTTTCTTTCGATGTCGTGCCAATTTTTACCCAAGCTTTACGAGAAAAATCATGGGGAAAGCACGAGGGGAAAAGCTTTGAAGAGATAGAAGCAGAAGGCATTGAGTATGAAAACTTTCCCCAATGGATAGAAGCTTTAGATGGTGAAAGAGTCGAAGCATTTGAAAAAAGAGTGCTTGAGTTTTTTCAATCCATAGAGCAAAATGATGATAATATTTTGATAGTCACACATGCAGGTGTGATAAAAATGTTACAATCTCTACACTCTAGAATGTCTTTAGAAAATACTTTCTATCAGAGTATAGGATATGCCGAGTATTGTATATTGTGATTATTTGAAAAAATTATATATATAAAAAAAGGGGGGGGGTCAACGGCATTAAGTTAAGCCTAGAAACACCTAAATTACGGTCTTTCATCTGATTAATTTCCAACATTTTTCTTCTTCCTTTTGAGATGATTTATAG
>WFQD01000187.1 GCA_015487265.1 Sulfurimonas sp.
AAAATTAAAAAGTCAATACTCTTAGTCAAAGAGACTAAACTTTCCTTAATATTATTATGAAACTTTATTTACTATAAAGAAAACAGCTTTTATAATTACAAAAAGATTTTACAAAGGAGCACACAATAATGGAAAAGAAAAAAACTAAAAAAGTAGTCCTTTTTACTTCACCCACATGTAAATGGTGCAGTGTTGCAAAAGAGTATTTTAAAAAGAACAATATTAAATTTAAAGCTATAGACATTACAAAAGATGCAAAAGCCGCCAAAGATTGTGAAACACATGGCTGTAGAGGTGTTCCTGTGGTACTTGTAGGCAGTAGATGGATCTGTGGTTTTGATCAAAAAGCGATAGAAAAGGCACTTTTATAAAACTCTAAGATGAACTTATGTATAATTCCAGCCTCTTAAGCGATGTCAAGGTAGCTCAGCTGGTTAGAGCGCTGGTCTCATAAGCCGGAGGTCGAGAGTTCAAGTCTCTCTCTTGACACCATTTCTTAAGCAAATCCCCTAACTACTTACTATTACGCAATATAGGGCTTTTTAAAGCTTCGTGTTACACCAATGATTACACTTTTTGTTACACTCAAAAGGGTAATAATGCAGTATCTTTTACAACACAAAAAGAGCTACTACTTCAGAAGAAAACTTCAAAACAAGCAACTCTGTCTATCTCTAAAAACTCAAAATATATTAGAAGCTAAATTCATATTGAGTATAATTAATGCAAAACTTAATGCTATAAGGGTAACAATGGATATATCAGAAGAGATAGACTACATTAAGCAACTTTTAAAAAAATATGTCGAAGAAGCTAAAAATGAATATAGCGACTTAGCTTATAAAAGAGAGCATAAATACACATATACCAAGAAAAATGGCAAAACCATTTTAGGAAGCCACCCAAAAGCGATTAAATACCACTTAAAAGAGCTTCAAGATAGCGTATATTCTACAGATAAAGAGCAAATCGTCGAAAATATTATAAACGACAGCAACATAAAGCAAGAGTATCAAGAAGCAGTTGAAAAATTATCTCCAATAGGAAGAGAACGCTTAAAAGACGAAGTGATAAAAGCAGAGATAGAACTTTTAGCTTACGATAAGCAACGCAATGAACAAAGAACAGATAGTGCAAAAATCGTTTCTACATATTTAGGTAATAAGCTAAGTCAATCAACCCCTACCGATACTATGAAAGAGATATTGGCAGTAGCCCAAGAGGAGGATAATAAAAAATGGCGCAGAAGCACAAAATGGGAAGTATTTGAGGAGTATTTTAACGATATTAAGGACGAAAAAATCAATATGCATGATAAGATTATTCCACCTATTACCGCTTTTTTGCAAGCAGGAGAGAGTGAATATCTTTATGATTATACTATTGGAGATTTTGCAACAGCGTTTGAAGCATTTATATATACACCTAAAAGTTGTCCTAAAAATTCAAAAATTTATAAATCATACAATGGTAATTATGTTGCTATTGCAGAAGATTTTAAAGATAGCTTAGAGGGAGAAGAGAACCTACTTGAAGAGTATATGGAAGACTCTGAGTTACAAGAAAAAGTACAAAGCATAACAACCATTAAAGGAAAATTCAATGAGCTTAATAACTTTTTGAATGATTGTGTCACTAATGACTATCTAGTAAAAAACTATTACATAGATAATGTAAAATTCAAACTGAAAAAATATGAAAATGTTTTAGCGACAAGAAAGAAGCGTCACCCATATAATACTACTGAATTACAAAAAATGTTTGAGCAGTATAACTATTTTATCAAAGAGCATAAATTTAAACCCTCTGAAATCTATATACCGCTTATCGCTCTTTATTCTGGTATGCGTGTAGAAGAGATATGTAAGCTTAGAATTGAAGATATTAAAGTAGATGACACTATCTACTATTTCGATATTAACGGAAAGGTTAAAACAGATAACAGTATTAGACAAGTACCTATTCATTCACGACTGATTGAGGGGTTTAATCTTTTGAAGTATGTAGAAAAAGTAAAATCAGAGAAAAAAGATATGCTATTTGACTTAAAAGGTGTTCAACACAAAGGAAAAATCAAATACAGTCACTATTTTTTGCGTGACTTTTTTACCGACTTTAGAAACACTTTTGTATCTCAAGAGAGAATAGATAATGACCTTGTAAGCTTTCATAGTTTTAGGCATACATTTGCTACAAGACTATTACAAGGAGGTGTTGATTTGTACTCAATAGCAAATCTTCTTGGACATTCTGCAAGTGCAGTTTTAGAAAAGTTTTTTAATAACAAGATTACTACAGAAACACCAACCTATACAGAATCAAATTTACAAATTCTAAAAAAAGAGATAGAAAAAATAGATTATAAAGATATTGAACCTAGCGTTGAAGAGTTTGAGGAAAACTTTAAATTGGTTTTCAATTGATAACAATTTATATCAAGAAGTTTGTAGTTTATGCAATGTTTAAATATTTGTTAGATAGTATTTTATTTTAATTGTGAAAAGGAAGAAAAATATGAAAGCGATTTTAGCGATTTTATTAGTGTGTGGTGTTTTACTAGCTGGAGATTTTGAAAAAGGTTTAAATGCATATCACAAGAAAGATTATAAAACTGCAATAAAATATTGGAGACCACTTGCACAACAAGGGAATTTAAATGCCCAATATAATTTAGGATTAATGTATCGCAATGGTCAAGGTGTACAAAAGGACTACAAAGAAGCGGTGAAATGGTACAAACTTGCTGCTAAAGGGGGCTTACCTAAAGCTCAATATAATTATGGCTTTATGTATGATAATGGTTTAGGTGTACACAAGGACTATAAAGAAGCTGTGAAATGGTACAAGCTTGCTGCTGAACAAGGAAACCTTAACGCCCAATATAATTTAGGCTTAATGTATTTTAATGGGCAAGGTGTAAAGCAAAATTACGCAAAAGCAGTCAAATTGTTTAAAGCTGTTGCAAAGGGAGGTGCTACTGACGCACAGTATAATTTAGGTTTTATGTATCAAAATGGTTTAGGTGTACACAAGGACTACAAAGAAGCGGTGAAATGGTACAAACTTGCCGCTGAACAAGGGTATTCTAACGCACAATATAATTTAGGTTTAATATATGTACGAGGTCAAGGTGTAAATCAAGATAAAATCAAAGCCTATGAATGGTGGCTAAAAGCGGCAAGACAAGGAATACCAGAAGCTCAACAAAATCTCGATATCCTCTGCAAAGAAAGCCCGTGGGCTTGTAAACAATAATTAATCGGTGGGACTTACCCCACCACCCCCTCAAGGTCTTTGTCTATCTCGTTTTCAATTTCAACATTAGTCAAAATTCTTCCCTCTTTTCCATACTTCCACTCCGCTCTTATCTCTTTAATATCTGTCCATTTTCCTTTTCCAAACATATAAGGATTTAATCTGTATGCTCCTTTCCCTTCTCTTTTTAGTATTCCATTTTTTGTTAGCTTAGATAGTGAATTGGAAACTGTTCCGATATTCATATTCAAATCTGTTGAGATTTTTTCTTTTACATAAGTTGGAATAAGAATCATATTATCATATGAAGTGTATTTCAAAAGCTCATTAAGTAACTTACTACCAGTTTTTGGTATATCGTTTAATTTACATATATCTTGCAAGTAAAGCTTAATAAAGCTTGGTTCTTGTTCAACTTTAACTTTTCTCTCTTTTATTTGTTCGATTTCTGTTGCTTGACCAGTATTTGGGTCAATTTTTGTTTCTGTTCTAATGTCTTGATATGTAATATTTTTCATTTTTTGCTCCTTAATTTTTTTTGATTATTGTTATGATATATAAAAAATTAAGAAAAATCTCAAAAATTAAAATAAAAACTAAAAAAATCTTACCAATATTGATT
>WFQD01000188.1 GCA_015487265.1 Sulfurimonas sp.
GCATAGTGTAGCTGTAAACATTATGAATAAAATAAAAGCCACTTCCGAGTTTAAATCTTTTGAAAAACATGTTTCGGCAAGAAAACCATTTGGATTAGAAGCAAATATTATAAAAGACTCTAAGATATTTAAGGCATCTAAAAGAGGTTTAAAAGATCCTATAGTTTGTTATGGGAAAGGTAAACAAATAGGTTATTTAAAGAAAGATGAAGTAACAAAAAATACCGAATGGATAGATAAATATAAAGTATTTACACCACGTGCGAATAATATTGGTACAGAACTTAATGATGACAATTTAAATACATTTATTGGTGAGCCGAATACAATATGTACAGAGTCATACATAGTTATTGGCGTAGATTTAAATTTAGATACTTCATCAGCTTCTAATTTATGCAAATATTTCAAAACAAAATTTGCTAGATTTCAGCATAGTATTGGGAAAGCTAGTCAAGATGCTACATCAAAAACATATAAATTTGTTCCTCTACAAGATTTTACACCTGATTCAGATATAGATTGGACTAAATCTATTACAGAAGTTGATCAACAGTTATACAAAAAATATGATTTAAGTGACGAAGAAATCAAATTTATTGATGAAATGATTAAGACTATGTAAAACAAAATCTAGATATTTATGTCAAGCAACCAACAAGAACGCACGGGTTGAACACGCGCACCCGTTATACAAACTTTTAGAAAATATCTCATTGGCAATTTTGGCAAATAGTATTTATTCACTGTTTCATCAAACTTCTACAATTGAGATGTATATAGCAATTTTATATCAGGAGGACTAAATGAATGGTCAAGAAATAGTCGCTGTAGTAGTTACAGTTTTAGCAGTATTTTCTACTGTTGGTTTGATACTAAAGAAAAAAGGCATACTTCACTAAAACACTACTCTCTTAGTTTTTAAAATAAAACTTAAAAGCTATGAGAATAAACATCATCTACAGAAGCACACATAACACAAGTTTTTACCAACAAACAAAGAAGTCGCTTTACTCCCAATCATCAAATTTTGACTTTATATGTTTATCTTTTTTATAGCGTTTGGCATTTTTACTCTTTTCTAATTGATTTGCATGGTATAAGACTTCCTCTTTTATGTTTTCTATATCTTCAGAAGAATTTTGATAAGTAATAATTTTTTTTACAAAGTTTTGTAAATCTTGCAACTCCCCTTTATAGAGTTGTACCGCTTCTGTCCTTTGTAAGAGTTTGAGGGCATTTGCCAATTTTTTCTCAAAATGTTCTTGTGTGAGTGCTTGGGAATTTGTAAAATACGAAACCATACTTTTTTGAAATCGTTCAAGTGCACGAATATAACGAAGTCTGTTTGCATTTTCTACTGCTTTTTTAGATGCTGCCATTTTCAACCTATTATTTATTTATTGTTATAATTATACACTTTATTTTGGAGAACAAATTGAAAAAAATATTTTTAGCACTTATCTTACTTTCTGCTTCACTCATGGCAGAACTGACAAACGAGTATATTTCTCAAAAGTTGATTGATTCAAAAATTCCTATTGTGGACATTCGAACCGTTGGAGAGTGGAGAGAAAGTGGTCTTTTAGCCAATGCCATTCCTATCACCTTTTTTGATGAACGAGGGAACTACAACATCAATGCCTTTTTAACAAAACTCAACCAAGCTGTTGATACAAAAAAACCCTTTGCAATCATTTGTCATACAGGAAGTCGAACCTCTATGCTTGCACCTTTTCTTTCTGAAAAATTGGGTTATAAAGTTATCAACCTTAAAGGTGGTATGGATTATGCAATACGTGGTTTACATTTAAAAACTTATAAGTATATGAAGTAGTTTGCCATCAAAATTCCATCATTTATAAAGTTTTTATACTATTTTAGTGTACGAGTAATTCTTGTCTTTTCTGTACTAGGATTGCTTATCTTTATGTTATGGGGAATTTTGTATCTTTTATTTTTACGTTAAAGTGCCCTTCAATCATTTTAACTTTCGCAGTGTACGTTCACTCCAAAAAGATGATTTGTACTTTTTAACATTGTTTTTTACAATGCTCTTTGGCACAAAATTGACTGTTTCAAATTTTGTTTCAGGATTAATGCTATACCAATAGTACCACATATAAGCCCTTTTATCTTTCAGTGAAGCTATTTTTTCCCACTGTCTATCTATAATTTTAACAATTTTCCCATCTTTATAAAATTTAGTTCTGTATGTTGTAAAATGCTTTGTATCTACATAATCAACACGGTAATCGTACCAAGCATTTTCCTGAGGTACCGCCTTGAGAATAAAAACTTCTGTAGTAATACTCTTTTTCTTCTGTGGTAATTGTTTTGTATATCGAGTCAGCTGTGCAGGAGGAATTTGCATTTGTCGGAAATGAAAAGTCATTTTTTGTTTGTTGATAAGAGTATAAACATCATCACTGAGTCTTCGGAGTTTTGCCTCTTCTAAAAAGGCTACATCTGCAGCACTATAGCCCATATTTTTTGAAGGTTCTGCCATGCGTCTTACTTTTCTTAAAGCAGGAAACCACATCCGAATATCAAGCGATTTATGTTCATCACGAAACTCTTTTGCAAGTACCCCTGTGCCTTTGAGGTTTGTCGAACGGAAAATGATTAAATCTTTTGATTTTATCAAACTATTTTTGTAATCATTATTTAAGTAACGCTCAACACGGATGACCATAGGTTTTTTTCCATATGGTTTTTTCACAACAAGTAAACTTTTTGTCTTTGTTGCTTTTAAAATTTGATTTTTGAGATAAAACTGATGATTGACAAAATAAACTTGTTTTGCAATCTCGTTTGCAGTAAACTGTGTAGGATAAGGCAACTGCCCATCAACAATGCCAAAGAGTGTCGTAGTGAGTAAAAGTGATACAATCCATTTCATAATGAAAGATTATATCACAAAATTCATTATAAGAGTGATTTTATTACATTACTTACACCTTGATGTAAGTTATAATTCGAAATTGGGAAGTCTAGGTTTTCATATTCGAGATTTACACTGTATTTACTCAAATAATCTCCCAACAACTTCAAATCAATCACTTCATACTTTTTTGCTTCCTCTTCACTCAAAGAAGTCCGTAAAAGTACTCCCTGCTCATTTGATTTTTGGAGGGTAAATGCAAGTGTTTTTAAACTTACAAAATCACTCCATTCTAAAAAAAGCTCTGGAGTTAAAAGTGTTTCTTTCTGTCCTTGTGGGTTAAACAGCACTCCTTGATCTCTCAGAGGAATTAACACACTGAGTATTGCTTGAGAAAAAGGCACAACCTTATCTTTCCAAAAAGGAGACTCATTGCGTTTTTCAAGTTCATCAGCTATTACTTGTGTAATTTTTTCAAAACTCTCTTTTTCAAATAATAAATAATTCTCTTCTTTCATAAAAATCTCCTAAATTTTTTGTAATGATACACTTTTAGTATATAATTTTGCTTTTAAAAGGAAGTTATCTTGAAATTCAATAAAAGTTTTATCACAAATACTATTGCCCTACTTTTTGTTTTAGGCTCATTTATTGTCCCTTTTTACAATGCTGCCCTGCTCTACACAGGTCTTTTTGCACTCTCTGGTGCCATAACAAACCAGCTTGCTATCTATATGCTTTTTGAAAAGGTCCCTTTTTTATATGGTTCAGGAGTCATCCCTCTACGTTTTGAAGCCTTTAAAAACTCTATAAAAAACCTCATGATGAGCGAATTTTTTACTCTTGAACAGTTAGAGAATTTTTTTAAAAATGAAGAGAAGAAAATTGATTTAGAGCCTATTATCCAAAAAACAAACTTTAGCCCTGCGTTTGATGCCCTCTCACAAACTGTTATGGAATCACCACTTGGAGGGATGCTTAGTATGTTTGGCGGAATAGGAGCACTTGAGGGCTTAAAAGAGCCTTTTGTTTTAAAGATGAAAAGCTCTGTAGCAAATATCGTCAATTCCACTGAATTTACACAGACCTTGCAAGAGCAACTTCAAAACTCCTCACTCAACATCGATATGCTCCAATCTATCGAAAATGTCATCGACAAAAGACTGGAAATTTTAACACCACAAATGGTAAAAGAAATCGTCCAAAAACTCATCAAAGAGCATCTTGATTGGCTTGTTGTTTGGGGCGGTGTTTTCGGTGGGCTTATTGGCTTAGTCTCTTCTTTTTTGATTTAAGGACACCTCTAAACAACTTCTATGCTCACATCATCTCCCACATGCAACACATCCCCCGCTATGATTTTTGCGCGTTTTCTCAGTTCTGTTTCTCCATTGCGTTTGACATAACCATCCGCAACTATCATTTTTGCTTGTGCCCCTGTATCTACCAAGTCAAGGACTTTTAAGAGTTTAAATAGTTCTATATAATCATCTTTGAGTTTAAATTGCATTTCATAGTTCCCTTTTATTTCTTGAAATCATAGCAAAATAGTGTTATAATGGAGATTATGCAGGTAACTTCAAATTCATCTTATGCTATCGGTTCTAGTTATTCTATCAGGCTCAATGCGAAGGAAGAGCTTGTTGTTGAGGATGACCCGCAATCAAAATCTTTACATGATGCAAAAAAAACAGCGAAAGAAAAAGAGCAAGCAGTTGAAAAATCTATAGCAAAAGAGAAAGCCTCTGACTCACACAAACTCTCCCAAGAACAAGAACAGCAAGTAAAAGAACTCCAGTCTCGAGATGCTGAAGTTAAAGCACATGAAGCGGCACATCAAGCGGCCGCAGGTGGGCTTGCTGGTGCTGCTTCTTATACCTATCAACAAGGTCCAGATGGGAAAATGTATGCCATAGGTGGGGAAGTGCCAATTACGACACCTTCAAGTACATCACCTGAAGAAGCCCTTGAAAATGCCCGTAAAGTACAAGCCGCAGCCACTGCTCCAGGGGAACCCTCAAGTCAAGATATGGCAGTTGCCTCTTCTGCGGCTATGATGCAGGTCAAAGCAGAACAACAACTTGCACAAAAAGCACAAAAAGAGCAACAAGGGAATGAGGCATATACCAATCTAAACAATTCGCTCCAAGAACAAGAGCATCAGCCCTTCAATATTTCTGCTTAATCAATTAAAGCTAATTTTTCACTGCGAGAGAGTTTTTTAATCGCATATTCACGTTGAGATGCCAAGCTTCTGTTGGCTGCTTCTTCCATATAAACCAAATGTACGGGGCGTCGAAGCCTTGTATATTTTGCCCCTTTATCAGAGTGATTATGCTCATCTATCCTGCGTTTTATATCTGTTGTTATTCCTGTATAGAGTGTATCATCACTACATTTTACTATATATACATAATAAGGCATAAATAATTTACATAAAAAAGTAGGATGGAATCATCACTAAAGAGAGTCGAATAAACGAAATAAAAGTCGTCCCTATAATATTACCAATAGAACAACTCACACAAGAGCTATATTTTTTGCCTTCATACTGTGCATAAAAGAAATAAACAATTTGTAAAAATAGAACAATAAATGAGCTATAGAGTTGATACTGCCATAAAGAAGCATCTACCATAAAAGAGACAAAAAACAATAAAACCATTGCAAGCAAAAGAAGATTGATAGCTTTTATAATTTTATCTCTCACAAAAGTTGTTGGACAGTAATTCTCTTTTCCTACATCAGCACCTAAAGATAATTTCGCCTCAAATTTTTCTTTTTCATCCTTTGAGAGTCTATCTAAAAAAGTAGATCCAAAAAGATAATCCAATTTTCTTTGGATTATTCGTGCGGCATCATTACTCAGTTTTAAAGAATGATTTTTACCCTTTCTATCTTCATAAATTACACTAATATCTGTAAATCTTTTGACTTTTGCACTGCGGTTGCCATAATAAAAAGTTGTCTCTTCTTCTATACTCTCACCACTATGAGAGATTTGCACAGGATTCACCATCTCAATGAATTCACCCGCTTCATTGCGAAAAACAATGACATTAAAGTAACTGCCTATCTGATATGCACTGAGTGCTTGCAAATTATTTGCTTTAATCGTATCTTTTAAATCCTCAAGTAAAGCAAATAATTTTGCATCATAAATGCGGACATCAGTACCATACTCAAGACTCAAAGGTCTTGGGTATGTAATAATTTCTTGTACCAATTAGTGACTCTTTTGAACCACTATAATCATTTTCACATTTAAAACAGCAAATCTCACCAATTGCCAAAGAACACATGTTCTCATACTTTTGGCAAATTTACCCGGAATCATCGTCTGAGCAAACTGCTCTTTTTCAAAATTTATCTCTTCTTCTTTCATAATATTTTCTCCTATTATTTCTATTCTGGGATCAATGTCCAGCCTGGATTCAATTTTGCTTTATAAATAAACAAGTAATGAAGCACATGTTTAATCCAATGTCCAGCAAGACCAATTTCACCAAATGTATAGTCAGTATCACGACCAGTTCCCGGGTATGTTTCATAATCAGGAACAACAGGGAAAACAGTCATTGCAGCAGCAGTACCAGTCACGATGCCTTTACCAGCTGAAGCAACACAAGCAGCTCCCATTTTTGTCATTGGGGCTTCATGTAAGTGTGCATTTTCACCTTTGAGTATTAAATCACACACTGAGTGTGCCACCGCTTTGCCAATGATACCTGAAGGCATACCTGTTCTTGGAGGTGTTGGGTTAATCGGTGTTCCATTTGGAGACTGTTTTGGTTTTGAAATAATATGCGGTGGTGCAAACGCAATACCTGCTGCAAACATATTTTTATAAGTTGGGTTTTGGTAAGTTTTTGGCCAATCTGCAGCCCTCCACTCAGCATATGGTTTTGCCGTATAGTCGGCATCCACTTTCATAAAACCATTTGGAGCAAAAACTTTATCTGTAATGTCGGAGCCATCTTTCGCATAAGCTTTGAGCCCAACACCTGCAAACGGTGGAATCAACATAGCAAAGTCAAACTCCTCTTCACCCATTGTTCCATCAAGGAGTTCATAACTTACTTTTCCAGATTCAACCTTATTTGTGTGTGCACCAATAAGCCAGTTTACATTGCGTTCTGCAAAAAGTGATTCTGTGAAAAGTTTTGAGTTTACAACATAACCACCCACTTTCATATGCAATCCACCCATACCAAAGTCACCCATAAAAGATTCATTGGAAATCCACTTCATATCTGCCATATCACGAACACCCGCTTTTTTCAACTCATGTTCAATGTTAAAGAGGTACTCAAACGCAGCCCCTTGACAAGTACACATACCATGTCCAGTCCCAATGAGGAATTTTTGACGTTGCCCTGCTTTCATTTTCTCTATAGCTTCTTCAAGTTTTTTCGAAGCATGCACCGCATGATCAGCAGTACACACAGAAACAGTATGCTCACCAAGTTGGCTTCCCTCACCTAAACCCGGAGTTGCTCCAAAGTTGAGTTTTGGTCCTGTTGCATTCACGATGTAATCATACTCAATGCTTTCACTCTGCCCCTCACGTCCAGCTTCTGTGTACTCTATAGTTACAAATGCCTTCTCACTCGATGCATCTCCTTCTGGATTTAAAGAAATTGCTTTTGCTTGTTTATATGTGATGCCTGCTTTTGCATAGACTGGTGCCAAATCAAAAGTAACTTCTTCTTTGCTCATTTGACCAACACCCACCCAAATGTTTGATGGAATCCAATTCCATTTTGCATTTGGAGTCACCACAACAACTTCATGCTCGCTCCCTAGCCATTTTGCGGCGAATGTTGCTGTCGTATGTCCTGCAACTCCGCCACCAAGTACAACTAATCTTGCCATTTTATTTCCTTAATATATAAATCTAAAAAAAACTCTACCATAAAAAATATTTTTTTACAATGACTCAAAACAATTAATTTATAATAATAATAATTATATTTTAA
>WFQD01000189.1 GCA_015487265.1 Sulfurimonas sp.
CTTCTGGAGAAATAGTGTGTGCTTTTGCTACATCTTTTGGAAAAATTTCTATATCTTTGAGTTTTGCAAAACGACTTATCATTTTTTCTAAATTTTTATACAAAGGGTCATACACACTTTTTTCTTTTTTTGCGATAGAGATAATATCAATATTCATATTTACTCTACCAATCCACTACCAATAACATGGTAGGTAATATTTTGAAAATTATCACTCAGTTTTACTCCACCAATCGCCCCAACAAGATGTTTACTTTTTGCTGCAATCTTTTCAATATTTTCACCAAGAACACCTGCTATATCTTTTTTTGTTTGTGTATTTCTATAAGCACCCAAACCAATATAGTTGATATCTAAGTTATTTGCAATAAGTACTTCTGCTTCACTGTGTGTAGAGATACCTAAAATTTTATCTTCTCCTATAACACTTCTTACAATCTTGACTGCCTGAGTAATCTCTTTATCAATTGCAAATAAATCTTCTTGTCCTAAATGCACACCGTCACAAAATTCTATCAACTCATAAGCATCATTGACAATCAAAAAACCATCAAATACTTTTCTGATGGCAATAAGGTTTTTTTTGATGACTTCAAGAGGTGCATTTTTATTTCTGTATTGTAAAATTTCAGCTTTTTGACTCTTTGCTATTGCAATAAATTCATCTAAGGATATGCCCTTTTCATCAAGCATATCTTGGTCACAAAGAGCATATAAACGCATACTAGACTTTTAAAAGTGTAAGAAGATCAGAGAGAGTTTTTTTCAACTCATTACGATTGACAATCATGTCAATAGAACCATGTTCAAGCAAAAACTCTGCTCTTTGAAAACCATCAGGAAGTTCTGCCCCAATCGTTTGTTCAATGACACGCTGTCCTGCAAAACCAATCAAAGCACCAGGCTCAGCAATAATAATATCACCTAAATTTGCAAAAGAGGCACTTACTCCACCCATAGTAGGGTCAGTCAGTACAGAGATAAAAGGAAGATTATGATTACCAAGTTTTGCAAGTGCTGCTGATGTTTTACTCATTTGTAAAAGAGAAAAAGTTGATTCTTGCATTCTTGCCCCGCCTGAAGCACTAAAAATAATGAGTCCTTCTCTATTTTCAATCGCTCTATCAACAGCTCTCACAATTTTTTCACCTTCAACAGATCCTAAAGAACCACCCATAAAAGAAAAATCAAAAATAACAACTTGTGCAGAGACACCATTGATTTTACATCCACCACTTACAACAGAAGAGTTTCTACCTGTTTTTTTATGCGCTTCTTCTATACGTTTTTTATACGATTTTTTATCTACAAATGCGATAGGATCGACAGGTTTAAGATTTGCATCAAACTCTACAAATGAATTCTCATCTGCTAAAAGTTCTAAACGTTCATTCACTCCTATGCGTAAATGAAATCCACACTTTGGACAGACATAACTCTGATTTTCAACTTCTTTGTGATACATCAAAGAATCACACGATTTACATTTTATCCAATGTGATGAGGCTTCTTCTTTTGTAGGTTGGGGTTTACTAAATAGGTTAATTAAATTCAAAAGTTGTCCTTAAAGTGTATATATAAAAGGAATTATAGCAAATTTATGTTTATAAAAAAGATTTATTTTCAATTTTAAGAAAAAAAGTACGCACTTGGTTTTCATTCTTTATGAAAACCAAGGTATTGTGTATTATTGGAGTAAAGAATCAACGATGCTTTTGGCTGCTTCACGACCATCAAGTGCCGCACTTACAACTAAATCTGCACCTCGAAAACAATCCCCACCAGCATAGACACCAGCAGTTGTTGTTTCATATGTTTCTTCATTTACAATAATCCCACCCCATGCATTTGTCTCTATACCATTTTCTGCTAAAAACGATGGTACAGCAGGATCAAATCCAAGTGACATTATAATCACATCTGCATTAATTCTTGTTTGAGAGTCTTTAATTTCTTCCATTTTTTGACGTCCAGATGCATCTTTTGCACCCAATTTTGTTTTGACATATTCAACAGCGATTGCACGAGAATTTTCATCTAAAATAATCTCTTTAGGAGAAGCGAGGAATGTAAAGTCTACACCCTCTTCCATAGCATTTTTAAACTCTTTTTTACTTCCTGGCATATTAAGCTCATCACGACGGTAGAGACAAGTAACACTTTTTGCACCCTCGCGTTTTGCGGTTCTTACACAATCCATTGCAGTATCACCACCACCTACAACAACAACATTTAAATCTTTAAAATCAAATGCTTTGTCATAAGAAACACCAAAATTCTTTCTTTGAATATTTGTTAAATAATCCATCGCTCTATGGACATTTTTAGCTTGTTCACCTGCTAAAGAGGCACTTTTTGCCTTTGTTGCACCCACACCAATAAACATTGCATCATGTGTATCTGCTATCTCTTCAAATGATTTATCTTTACCAACTTCACAATTGAGCACTAACTCTAAGCCAGCCTCTTTTAAGAGTTCAATTCTGCGATTGACTATCTTTTTATCGAGCTTAAATCCAGGAATGCCATAGGTTAAAAGTCCTCCTGCACGGTCAGCACGCTCATACATTGTGACTGCAATTCCAGAACGCAATAAGTATGTAGCAACAGAGAGTCCAGCAGGTCCACTTCCTATAACTGCTACTTTTTTATCTGTAGTAATTCCAGGAAAAGAAGGCTTAAGCCCTGCTTGAAAACCAGCTTCTGTAATATGTGTTTCAACAGAACCAATCGTAATTGCACCATGCCCATCATTAAGTGTACAATCCCCTTCGCAGAGTCTATCGTGTGGACAAATTCTTCCCATAACTTCAGGAAAAGGAGAAGGCTCATTTGAGAGTTTAAATGCAAATTCTAAGTTTTTTTCACTCACAGATTTAAGCCACTGTGGAATGTAGTTGTGTAAAGGGCACTTATTTAAACAAAAAGGATCCCCACATTGAATACATCGTTCACTCTGCGAGGAAGCATCATCTTTATCAAAAACTTCATAAATTTCATTAAAATCTTTCACACGTTCTACGACTAATCTTTTTTGGGGGTCTATTCTCTCAGTTGTTAAATATTCTCTCATCTTAGTCTCCTTTTTCTACATTTAATGGTAGTTTTGTTAGATTTTTTGGTTTTACTAACCAAAAGTTTCTCACTTCAACTCTAAAGTTTTCAAGTAAATCTTTAGCTTTTTGACTACTTGTTTCTACAAGATAATCTTTGAGTAAACGTTTGAGGTAGTGTCTTGCTTCATCGCCCTCATCGGTATCTATTCTCACCGCTTCAACAAGTTCATGGTTTACATTTTCTATAAATGCATGGTCCGCATCATATACAAAAGAGATACCACCTGTCATCCCTGCTCCAAAGTTAATACCAGTACGTCCAAGAATAACAACAATACCACCAGTCATATATTCACAAGCATTATCACCTGTTCCCTCTACGATGGCTAAAGCACCTGAGTTACGCACACCAAAACGCTCCCCTACACTTCCAGAAATGTAAAGTTTACCACCAGTTGCACCATACAAACAAGTGTTTCCACCTGCGGAGAAATCTTCACCTTCATTTTCAGATGTAATAACGATTTTACCACCATGCATACCTTTAGCAATGTAGTCATTAGCAACACCATTGAGGTAGATAGAGACACCATTAATTAAAAATGCACCAAGAGCCTGCCCTGCTACACCTGTTAAGTTTATAGTAATCGTATCTGATTTAAGTCCTGTATCTCCATAATACTCTGAAATTTCTCCACTTGTTAGGGCACCAAAACTTCTATGAATATTTTGAATTTCACGTTTAATGCGGATAGGATGTTCAGGATGTTTAATAGCAGTATATGCCTCTTTTAAAACATCTTTTTCAAAACTATTATCATCAAATGGAGGATTGAATTTTTGTTGATGTGTATTCACACCTGCTTCTTCATGAAGTACAGCACTAAAGTCAAATTTTTTCGCAAAATCATCATCTTTTACTTTGAGCGTAGCAACTTGACCTATCATCTCTTCCATAGTTCTATAGCCTAAAGTCGCCATAATAGAACGCACATCTTCAGCAAGTTGTGTAAAATAATTTACCACTTGATGCACATGCCCCTTAAAGAACTCATCACGCAATTTTTCATTTTGTGTAGCGATACCTACAGAACATTTATTGACATGACAAATACGGAGCATTTTACATCCAACAATAGTTAAAACACCTGTACCAAAGGCAAAAGATTCAGCTCCTAAAAGTGCTGCTTTTACGACATCAAGCCCAGTTTTTAGTCCACCATCAGTTTGCACTTCTACAAGTCCACGAAGATTATTTGCTTTGAGTGCATTATGTGCCTCAGCGAGTCCAAGTTCCCAAGGATTTCCTGCAAATTTTATAGATGTAAGTGGTGCAGCACCTGTACCTCCATCGCCACCTGAGATAATAATCTTATCGGCATAAGCTTTAGCAACACCTGCGGCAATTGTACCCACACCTACAGTTGAAACAAGTTTGACTGCAACTCTTGCTTTAGGATTGACTTGCTTCATATCAAAAATGAGCTGTGCTAAATCCTCAATAGAGTAAATATCGTGGTGTGGCGGTGGCGAAATGAGTGTTACCCCCGGCACAGTATGGCGTAATTTTCCAATGAGTGGTGTCACTTTATGCCCTGGAAGCTGTCCACCTTCACCTGGTTTTGCACCTTGTGCCACCTTAATTTGAATCTCTTCAGCCGAACGTAAATATGCTGGTGTTACTCCAAAACGTCCTGATGCTACTTGCTTGATTTTAGAGACTCTGTCTGTTCCAAAACGTGCTTTATCTTCTCCACCTTCACCAGAGTTTGATTGTCCACCGATGCTGTTCATCGCCATTGCAATTGTCTCATGTGCTTCAGGGGAGATAGACCCAAGACTCATTGCAGCCGATGCAAAACGTTTAAAGATTGCCTCTTTAGGTTCAACTTCTGAAATGTCAATAGGCTCTCTTCCTGAATCAAGTTCAAAGAAATCACGAATAAATTTTAGACCACGTTTGTTCACAAGTTCTTTGTACTTATCAAAGTCCTCTTTTTTTCCACTGCTTGCCATTGCATGAATAGCATGAATAACTGCTGGACCAAAATCGTGATGTTCTTGTCCACTATAAAATTTATAGTAGCCACCTATGTTAAGAGGAAAGATTTTATTGAATCCTGTATCTTTAAATGCAGCTTTATGGTACTTGCTTAATCGTGCATCAATATCTTCATATGTTAAACCAGGAAGCACATTATGAGAACCTCCAAAACAATCTTGTGCAATCTCATTACTCAGACCCATCACATCAAAAAGTCCAGAATTTCTATATGATGCAATCGTTGCAATTCCCATTTTTGACATGATTTTTAAAAGACCACCGTTAATTGCACCATGAACGGCTTTTAAAGCCTCTGCACAACTCATGTTGGCATTTGATTTTTCAAGTTCATGCGCTACAGTTGTAAAGAAAAGACTTGGATAAATTGCCGATGCACCATAGCCAAGCAATACTGCCGCACTATGCGAATCAACAACTTCCCCAGTCATTGCAATCATAGAAACAAGATGTCTCACTTTTGCATTTAAAAGTGCTTGATTAAGACGACCAATAACCATAGCCATTGGAATCACTTTCATTGTTGCAGAAAATTCAGAATCATCTAAAATAACAACACGAGTTCCTTCATTTTTGACAGAGTCAATAACATTGGAAACAAGTGCATCTAAAGATGCTTTTAAATCACTCTTATATGCTGTTGAAAAAGTAGCATTTTGATAAAAAGCTTGATAACGTGGTGATTTTTTATCGCCAAAAGATTTTAAAACTTCTAATTTTTCTTTTGTAATAATAGGACTAATCGATTTTAAACGCTGTGCATGTTTAGGAACTTCATCTAAAATATTATGAATCTCTCCAAACCCAGTATTGAGACTCATAACCACTTTTTCTCTAATTGGGTCAATTGGAGGGTTTGTGACCTGTGCAAATTTTTGTTTAAAATAATCAGAAAAACTTCTTTGTTTATTTGAAAACGCAGCAAGTGGTGTATCATCTCCCATAGAACCAACAGCTTCTTTGCCCTCTTTTATCATCGGTTCAATCACTTGTTCAATCACCTCTTGGGTTACATTAAAATAGCGTTGGCGTTTGACAAGGTTTTCTACATCTATATCTTTTGATGAAGTGTATTGTTCTTCTACATGCTCTTGAAGATAAATCATATGCTCATTGAGCCATTTCATATATGGATTTGAGTCTTTTAAATAATCATCAATTTGTTTACTTTTTAAAACTTTTCCAAATTTCAAATCAAGTCCGAGCATCTCACCAGATTGTAAACGCCCACGTTCTTTAATATCTTCCTCTTTTATATCAACAACACCATACTCTGATGCAATTAAAAGGTTATCATCGTTTGTAATGATATATTTTGAAGGACGTAAACCATTTCTATCGAGTACACAGCCAATATAGCGACCATCTGTTACACTAAATGCAGCAGGTCCATCCCAAGCTTCAAAAACAGTTGAGTGGTACTCATAAAATGCACGAAGTTGTGGATCCATATGTGGAGCATTTTGCCAAGCCGAAGGAATAACCGCACGAACAGCTTTAAAAAAGTCCATACCATTCACAATCAAAAATTCAAAAAAGTTATCTGCGGAGGCACTATCAGAAGCATCTACCTGTAAAATTGGTAAAATTCTTTGAATCTCTTCATCAGTAAAGACTTCTGACTTGATAGATTCTGATTTAATCTCAACGTTAATTCTATTTCCCTCAACAGAGTTTATTTCACCATTATGAGCTACTGCACGAAAAGGTTGTGCTAAACGCCACTCTGGCAAAGTATTGGTTGAAAATCTTTGGTGAAAAAGAGAAAAAGAGATTTTAAATTTTTCATCTTGAAAATCTTTGTAAAACTCTTTAATATGTGTAGGCATAACAAGCCCTTTATATGAAAGCACCTTTGAACTCATAGAAGCAATATAAAAATCTCTCTCATCTTCTAAAGCATGTTCGCACTCTTTGCGAGTCAAATACAGTAAAGCATCAAATCGGTTTGTGGCCATAATGGAGTTTGGAATAATAAACATTTGTGTAATGTGTGGCAAAGATGCCATTGCCTGTTCACCAAGTGCTGCAACATCAATAGGAACTTCACGACGTAAAACAACTTTCAGGTCATTAGATTCACAATAACTTTCTAAAGTATCTAATAACTTTATATCTTTTGTAAAAACGGAAGCAATACCAAACTGTTTTAAAAGTTCAACACCATGTTTTTCAGCTTCTGCTCGCATAAATTCTTCTGGTAAAGAGAGTAGTAATCCACTTCCATCACCAGTTTTTCCATCTGCTGCAACAGCACCACGGTGCATCATACGCTCGAGTGCAGTCACTGCATCGTTTAAAACCTTATGAGAAGGTTTGTTTTTTATATTTGCAACAAGACCAAAGCCACAATTATCTTTAAATGATCTTAGTAAATCATGATGTTCAACCATTTTCGCTCCTAAATTTTACAATTTGTATAAATTTTTTCTATATTTAAGCTATTTTTAAACTAACTTATTCTATTTAGAAAATAGGTGTTGTATTATACTGTTTATATATTTAAAAGATTATGAAGAACTGAAGATTGATGCTTAAAAGCTTACATTTGTGTAGTTTTGTGTATAATTTTGTAATTTTTAGCTCTCTTAGAGAAAGCCTTTGAGTAGAGGATATTATACACTTTCTTTGTTGAATTTTATCCTAAAGCAGGCCCCTTTTTCAGTATTTTCAGCTTCTAAAAGACCTTGAAAATGTTCTTCTATAATTATTCTACTCATATATAACCCTAAACCTGTCCCATCTTTTTTCTCTTTTGTTGAGAAGTATGGATCAAATAACTTATCTAAAATATCCTTTGGTATGCCACCTGCATTATCACTGATTTCTAAGATAATATCTTCATCAGTATCGTAACTTGAAATGATTATTACAGGGTTTTGAACACCTGTATCAACAAGTGCATCCTCTGCATTTTTGAGTAAATTTAACACAACTTGAGTCAATTCATTTTTATAAACAAAGAGTTGCGTATTTGATTTGTAGAGTGTTTGTACACTAATACCTTTTGCATCAAGAGAATCTTTTATAATAGCTAAAGAGTTTTCAACTATCTCTTTAAAGACTGTTTCTTCCTTGCGTTTATCTTCTTTATAAAAATTTCTAAAATCATGGATGGTATTGCTTAAATGTCCAGAAAGTTCCAACATCTTTTTGAGTTTCTGAGTAAAATACTTTTCTGTATAGTTATTCATCTCTATTTTTAAAAGTAAATCACTAACGATTGCATTGCTTGCATTTAAGGGCTGTCTCCATTGGTGTGCTATCATACTCAACAGTTCTCCCATTTGTGCAAGCTTTGATTGTTTCAACATTAGCTGGTCTTTTTTTATATTGGCCTCAAACTCCGCTTTGAGTCGTACCTTATCTGTAATATCTATTCTAATCGCTGCATAAGCTTCAATATTACCCCTTTTATCAAAGAGAGGTTCAATATTGACATATACCCAATAATATCCACCATTTTTCGTCCGATTTTTAACTTTCCCATTCCAAGGTTTCCCTGTTTTAATAGTAGACCACAAATCTTGAAAAACACTTTGTGGCATATCAGGATGTCGTACTATGCTATGAGATTTTCCAACTAATTCTTCTCTTGAATATTGCGATATTTTGCAAAAAGCATCACTTGCATCTAAAATCTTTCCTTTTGTATCAGTAATAGAACTAATAATATGCTTATCTGTAATATCTCGAAATCTTTTTTCACTTTTAATAAGTTTGGTAATCAACACAACAAGGATGACAAAAATAGAAAAAACAAGAAGATTTAAAAGAGCATAGAGAATAAAAAGAAGATAATTCTGATGTAAATTACTCGCTATGTTATTATTTATACCCTTTTCCATATAATCGTTAATTATTTTCAATCGATCTATCTTTTGAGTAATCTGCTGAAACCAATACTGAGATTTCACATGGAACTCTCCATCTTTACTCAAAATAATATTACGAATTCTCGACACTTCACGCACTGCTTTTGTATTTAAAATTTGCATATAATAAGCAACTACATCTTCACAAGCATACTGTTTAAATGCTTTAAAATAGAGCTTTTGTGCTTCTACAAGATTTGTAAAATATATTCGTTGATTATCAATAAAATAATTCTGTGATAAGATAGCTGTCCCCACAGCTCTTTCTATACCCGCATTCTCTTTTGCATATAAAAAATTACTGTATGCAACAAGGTATTGCATAATTTTTTTATTTTCGGACATTTTTGATATTGTAACTATAATGTCTAAAAACTGATTATTCATAGATGAATAATAGGCTATGACCCCCATATTATTGAGTAATGAATTATCAATTTGACTTCTTATATCTTGAATTTTTTTTAAACTATGAATTGCATCATTTAATTTTTGATGTAACTCTTTGTTTTTAAATTGTTGAAAATATATTTGAAGCTCCTCAATTTTTTCATCTGTTCTTTGACGCTGTTTCTTTAAATCAGTTTGAAATACTACATTTTTATGTGTCACAACTCCAGAGGAGTAGCCCCTCTCTTTTTGTGTTTCATGGATTAAATTTGAGATTTTAATCGAGAGTGTGATAGCATTTTGTAAATTTTGTGTTGTATGGATTTTTGTATATTGTTGTGTTAATAAACTAGTGGTCAGCATTAAGAAAAGAACAATCAGGAGAAATATAGGGAGAAGAAGTTTTGTTTTTTGCTTTAAAGAGTTCATGAATAAATCACAACTTGATTTCTACCATTATTTTTTGCGCGATACAGTGCCTCATCACTTCTATGAATTAAATTATCAATATCATGATCATGCTCACAATCACATATACTAACACCGATACTTACTGTATATTGAAGTATCGTGTCCTCTTTATTAAGAGCTTCTACTTCCTCTTTGGCTATAAT
>WFQD01000190.1 GCA_015487265.1 Sulfurimonas sp.
ACCAAATAAAATTGAAAAAACAAAATTTAAGAGTATTCCAAATATTACATATGCCATAAAATCTTGTTCATACATTCCAAAAATCATACTTAATGCTTCCTTCTTGAGTATATCTTGGTGTATTATATCAAAGATATATTAATAGTAGGGCACCTCTAAAAAGTAACATTTTTCACATCTTTAAAGAAAAAATATTCTATGAAAAACTCTTTTTAAACATATTTATACTATACTATTCGGACAAATTATGAATAAAGGTAATTTATGGAAACAAACCTCATAGTAGAAGGGTTTAAATTTATGGGATTAGGGATGGGAACAGTGTTCGTTTTCCTAATTATTATGATTCTTGTCATGCAATCAATGGCGAAAATTATAGATAGATTTTTTCCTGAACCCCAAGCAGCTGATGTTACAGCACCAAAAAAAGACAACAAAACGATTATAGCAGCAATTACGGCAGCGATAAAACATCATAGAGAAGGTTAAGGATACAAATGGCTAAAAAATTTATAGATGTAATGGATACAAGTTTTAGAGATGGTTTTCAGTCAGTATATGGCGGTCGTGTACTTATGGAGGATTTCTTTCCAGCAGTAGAAGCGGCTAAAATTGCTGGTATTAACCACTTTGAGTTTGGTGGTGGAGCGCGTTTTCAGTCACTCTACTTTTACCTCAGAGAAGATGCATTTGAGATGATGGATAAATTTCGTAAGATTGTTGGTCCAGATGCAAACCTACAAACACTTGCACGGGGTGTAAACACAGTTATGCTCGACACTGGTTCAAAAGAGCTTATCGATTTACATGCAAAAATGTTTAAAAAGCATGGAACAACAACAATACGAAATTTTGATGCACTCAATGACATTGAAAACCTCAAATACTCAGGTGAGAGAATTGTACATCATGGTTTGAAACATGAAATAGTTGTTACGATGATGGATTTACCACCGAGTTGTCATGGAGCACATGATGTTGCGTTTTATGAGAAAACACTTCGTGATATTTTAGAGAGCGGTATTCCGTATGATAGCATCTGTTTTAAAGATGCTTCAGGAACATCAAGCCCGAAAAAAGTGTACGATACTATTAAGATGGCACGAAAACTCATTCCTGAAGATATGCACTTGCGTTTACACACACATGAGACTGCGGGTGTTTCTGTAGCCTCTTACTTAGCAGCACTCGATGCTGGTGTAGATGGTATTGATATGGCCGCTGCACCTGTAAGTGGTGGAACAAGTCAGCCCGATATTTTAACAATGCTCCATGCGACAAAGGGAACAAACTATGACCTTGGTGGCTTAGAGATAGAAAAAATACTTACATACGAAAAAGAGTTACAATCTTGTTTAAGTGACTACTTTATGCCGCCAGAGGCAACAATGGTTTCTCCAATTATTCCATTTTCACCAATGCCAGGTGGTGCACTCACAGCAAATACTCAAATGATGCGTGACAATGACATCTTAGATAAATTCCCAGAAGTTATTGCAGCGATGACAGAAGTCGTTGAAAAAGGTGGGTATGGTACATCAGTCACACCTGTTTCACAGTTTTACTTCCAACAAGCATTGAACAATGTTATGCAGGGTCCATGGAATGCTATTGCTCCAGGGTATGGACGTATGGTACTTGGCTATTTTGGAAAAACTCCAGTAGCTCCAGACCCAGAAATTGTGAAGATTGCAAGTGAGAAATTAAACTTACTTCCAACGACTGAAAAGGCACTTGATTTAGCAGATGCAGATCCTGCAAAATCTTTAGAGAGTTGGATTAATGTGCTCAAAGAAGAAGATATCGAAATCACAGAAGAAAATATCTTCATCGCAGCAGCATGTCAAGACAAAGGTATCTCATTTCTCAAAGGAGAAGGTGAGTTAAATGTACGTAAAATATCCGATATGGAAGATTGTAAAGGAGAAGGAAAAGAGATGAGTGGAAATTATACAGTAGTAGTAGATGGTCAAAAATTTAGTGTTCAAGTAGCTGAAGGCAGCGGTGATGTTCAAGTAGTAGCAGTAGATGGTGAAGCAGCAGTAGCAGCACCAACACCAAATGCGCCAAGTGGTGACGGTGTTGAAATCAAAGCATTACTTCCAGGTAATGTTTGGAAAATTGTTGCAAATCCGGGTCAAAGTGTCAATGAAGGTGATGTCATTATGATTTTGGAATCTATGAAAATGGAGATTGATGTTGTTGCACCTACAGGTGGTGTTTTAAAATCAATCAATGTTGCTACAAATGATAAAGTTGTAGAAGGTCAAGTCGTAGCTGTTATAGGATAATTAAATGAAAAATATTGTACTTAAATTTCTTGCACTCTTTATGCTCTTTACATTTACAAATGTAATGGCAAATGAGCATGCAACTACATCTACACAAGCTATGTCGGCACATCAAGAAGAGACTTATAAATCAAAGCCTTTTTCTGAAATGATTACTGGTTTTTTAAAATCTACTGGTATTGTCGCCTTTGTAAATCCTCGTCCTGATGAACTGAGTGCAACGGGTAAACCTATGAGTGATTTTAGTAAGGGTATTGGTCGTATTATTATGATTTTGATTACCTTTTTACTCTTTTGGTTGGCAATTGCAAAAGGTTTTGAGCCACTTTTACTCTTACCTATTGCCTTTGGTGGTTTTTTATCAAATATCCCAATTGCAGATATTGCAGGACCACATGGTTTTCTTGGTGTTATCTACCAAGCGGGACTCTCAAATGAACTTTTCCCTATCATTATCTTTATGGGTGTTGGGGCAATGACAGACTTTGGTCCACTTCTTTCAAACCCTAAAACTGCCCTCCTCGGTGGAGCTGCACAGTTTGGTATCTTTGGAACACTTGTTGGAGCTATGGTTTTAGCACAAATGGGACTTGTTGATTTTACACTCAAACAAGCTTCTGCAATCTCTATCATCGGTGGAGCGGATGGTCCGACATCTATCTTTATCGCAACAAAACTTGCACCTGAACTCTTAGGAGCTATTGCAGTTGCATCTTATAGTTATATGGCGATGGTACCTATCATCCAACCTCCAATTATGAGAGCATTAACAACAGAAGCAGAACGTAAAATCAAGATGACAACACTTCGTCATGTTTCTCGTTTAGAAAAACTTGTTTTCCCTATTGTTGTTCTCTCTTTAGCGATTTTAGTTTTACCAGAATCTACACCACTTATCGGTGCGTTTATGTTTGGTAACTTCTTAAAAGAGTCTGGTGTTGTTGAGCGTCTGAATGATACTTTACAAAATGCTTTAATTAACATTGTTACTATTTTCTTAGGTCTTGGTGTCGGTTCTAAACTTGCAGCAGATCAATTCTTAGTACCTGAGACACTCTTCATCATGGCTCTTGGTATCATTGCGTTTGGTGTTGGTACAGCAGCAGGTGTTTTAATGGCAAAATTAATGAACCTTTTCCCAGGTCACAAAATCAATCCACTCATCGGTTCAGCTGGTGTTTCTGCTGTGCCTATGGCTGCACGTGTATCAAACAAAGTTGGTATGGAATATGACCGTACAAATATGCTTTTAATGCATGCAATGGGTCCAAATGTTGCAGGTGTTATTGGTTCTGCTGTTGCAGCAGGTGTATTAATTTCCCTCTTCCAATAGAGGTCGAAAACTTCTATAAGTGATAACACAAATGTGTTATCACTTCCCTCTTATATTACAGAAACAATCAAGGGAATAATATTATGACTTTTTGTTTTATCTATAAACCCAGCTGCTCCTAAAACCTCTGCTTCGCGTTTGTTATTGTTTCCTGTCATAGAACTATTGACAATTACAGGAATATCTTTTGTATAAGGGCTTGCTTTGAGCTTTTGGAGTACTGTAAACCCTGACATCTCAGGCATCTCTATATCTGTGACAATTGCCGTAATATTTGCAGCATTCTCACCTAAAGAAGTCACATAATCAATCAATAATTTTCCATTATTGAACATGTGCATCGTGATATTTGCATTATTAAATATTTGGGTTAAGGCTCTTTGTGCTGTTTTAGAGTCTTCTGCTACAAGAACTGTTCCCTCTTTTAACTTTTGAGGTATTGTTATATCTATGAGATTCGCACTATCTTCTGCTACATCCACCATCGCTTGAGGGATGACATCTGAGAGAAATTTTTCATAATCAAGAATCAGACAAAGGCTCCCATCTTCAAGCCGTGTATCATTCATGACCAACCCATCATCTTTAAGTCTGTAGCCATCAGGAGCATGCATCTCATTCCAATTTTTCTTTATCACACGAAACGCAGACATAATGCGTAATCCAATAATAACACCATTAAAATCACAAATAAGTATATTTGATTCTTTTACTTCCTCTTGTGTCAAGGAAATACCCAACCATGCAGGAAGATTCAAGATAGGAATCTGTAAATTCCTTAACATAATAGTACCTTCTAGTAATGCATCTGAAGATGGAATTTGTGTAAGAAAATGATTTTTCGCTTCAACAACTTCACGAGTTTTAAAAACATTAATAGCATAATATGCAGACTCTTCACTCTTACTCACCCGAAAAACCAAAAGTTGCAACTCATTGTTTTTCGCCAAGTTTGTCGAAGCATCAACCTTATCTAGTAAAGACATCAAATACCCTTTATATTAAATATGCTTTAATAATATCTAAAATAGCATGAATAATGCATAAATATTAATAATTTAGTGATAAAATAAAACAAAATCATCTAAGGCTTTTATAATTGAAATTTTTTATACTCCTCTCACTCCTCGCTGCGACACTTTTTTCTAAAGTGTACTACTCAAAAGTTGCACCCTATCAAATAAGAGACATTTCTTCCAATGTCACTGGTTTAGTCACCCGTACACATGAAGATATGCTTGGGAAAAAACTGAGTTCAAAACCCTATATTACTATAGATGCCACACTCGACATAAAAGAGTTGCACACAGTCAAAGAGAAAATAAAAATCTATACACACACACTCTACACCAATCAAGAAATTTTAAAAAACATGCAAGCACTCTTAGAAAAAAAAGAGACAAACTACAAAGAGATAAAAGATTTAAAAATAAAATCTCGTATTGAAAAAGATAAAGAATTTTATGATCTCATTAACAGTAAAAACAGTTATCTTGCAACACAAAAAGAGATAAATACTCTGCAAATCCAACTCGCCGATTTACAACTGCGTCAAGCACAATTGGAAAAAAGCATCCATGATAAAAAATTTACAAATAAAGGTTTGACACTCTATGCACTCTATGTCAAAGAGGGACAAGTTGTTACTCCCTCTATGCTTGTTGCCAAAGTTGCAGACACTTCAAAAGCCCTGCTTACAATCTACCTCGATGCTGATGATGTAGCTAATGCACGCAAAAAAGTGATTTATATAAACAAGAAAAAAACACCCTACACTATCAACCGTCTGCAAACCATAGCCGATAGCACGAACATTTCCAAATACAAGGCACAAATTATCATCAAAGCACCAAAAACTTTTTCACAACTTGCACAAATCGAGTTAGAAGATGAATAAAACAGCCTGCCCACTTGATTGTTACGATGCATGTCAAATTGACTATAGCGATGGCACAATTAAGCCAAGTAAAGACCATAGAACACAAGGGTTTTTATGTGCCCATCTCAATCACTATGAAAAAGAAACATTTCTGCAAACACCATCATATATGGGCAAAGAAATCAGACAAGAAGAAGCCTTAAACAAACTTATAACAATCCTCAAATCTACAGACCCTTCTGCAATCTTACACTACAGAGGCTCTGGAAATTTTGCCCTCATGCAAGGTGTCACAGATCATTTTTTTGCCTCTTTTGGTGCGACTTTAACAAAGGGAACACTTTGTGATGGTGCAGGTGAAGCAGGCATTATCAATGGTCGAGGCAGCAACAAAAATATGAGTATGGATGAGATTTTTAAGTCTGAAGTTGTTATATTTTGGGGAAGAAATCCACACATAAGTTCTTCTCATCTTCTACCTTCTCTTAAAGATAAAAAAGTCATTGTCATCGACCCAATCAAAACACAAATTGCAAAATCTGCTGATTTGCATATTCAAATCAAACCCCATGCTGATTTATATCTTGCTATGCTGCTTACACGCTTTGCCCATATCAATGATATTTGTGATGAAGCTTTTTTAGAGGAGTTTGCCAGTGAGTTTGAAGAGTATTATGAACTCACACAGGGCATACGTATCAAAGCAACACTCGCAGACATAGATGTCACTTTAGGAGAAATTGGACAACTTTTAGCATTAGTAGAAGATAAAAAAGTCGCTATAGTTTGCGGAGTTGGCATACAGAAGTACCAAGATGGAGCCGATGTAATGCGAGCCATTGATGCCTTTGGTGTTGCTCTTGGTCTCTTTAACAAAGAAGGATGTGGGGTAGCTTACCTTGGAAATTCTCAAGACGGCATCTTCTCACCTTTTTATACAGAATCAAAAAAAGTTTCAAAAGTAAACACAGATTTTAGTGCTTTTGAAACACTCTTTATACAAGGGGCAAATCCTCTTTCACAAATGCCCGATACACAAAGAGTCCAACACTCACTCTCAGGAGTAAAAAACATCATCTACTTTGGTTTACATGAAAATGAAACAAGCAAGGCTGCACATTTAGTCATTCCTGCTAAAAATTTTCTCTATAAAGATGACATTCGTACTTCCTATTCACACAATGCTCTGCATTTGATGCCCAAACAAAAAGAGACAAACATTGGAATCAGTGAGTATGATTTAACTGCCCTGCTATGTCAAACTTTTGGTATAGAGTTACAATCAGAAGCACACTATTTAGCACATTTTCAAAGCTTTGCAACAAAAACGCAAGAAAATATGTATGAAATTCTGCGAGAAGCCATACCTTATAAAGATGGTTTTGATACAGATGATGGAGAGTTTGTTTTTTTAGAAGAGTTTGAAAAAGTGAATCTCGGTGGTGAAGAACTTCATCTCATTACACCAAAAGGGCAAAAAAGTCTCAACTCCCAATTTCAACGTGAAACAGCTGTTTATTTGCATAGTGCTTTAGGCTACAAAGAAGGAAGCCTCGTTGATATTTCTTCACCCAATGGTACAATTACCCTCAAAGTAAGCTATAATAACGACTTACGAGAAGATTGTGTGCTCATCTATAGTGGCACACCAGGTGTGAATGTACTCACCTCTTCTCAACACTCTTTAGAAGGTCTGTGTGCTATCTACCAAGAGAATCGTATCACTGTAAAGGAGCACTAAATGCAAGAAAATGAAGTTCCAATAAGCCCCGAACAATATAATGAAATTTTAGACTTTCAACAAAAAATACTCACTAAAGTTGCAGCACATGAGTACTATATAACTGTTTTAGAAGATCTCTGCTTTTTAGCAGAAAAACTTTTACCAAACTCTGTAGCTTCTATTATGAAGCTCGATGAAGCAACAGGACTCATGAATGTTCTTGTTGCACCTTCTGTTCCAAAAGAGGGGCATGAGGCTCTAGCAAACCTTAAACCCGGTTTGGGAGGGGGATCTTGCGGCAATGCTGTTTTTACAAATGAAGCCCAATATGTCAGCAACACTTTTGAAGATAAACGATGGGAGGACTTGCGTTTAGTTGCTTATGATTATAATCTCTGTGCATGCTGGTCCATGCCCTTTTTAGGAGATGATGGCAGAGCAATAGGAACATTTGCTCTTTCATCTTTTGAACACCGTTCCCCCTCTGCGTTTCATAAAAAATTGCTTGAGGTGGGTGCACTTATTGTAAAAATTGTGCTTAAAAATCAAGAAAAAATCTACATAGATGAGATGACAAACCTTTATAACAAACCCTATCTCGAAAAACTTTTAAAATCCAATGAGCCTAAAACACTCCTTTTACTTAATATTAATAACTTTAGCTACATTAATACAGCCTATGGTTTTCATGTAGGTGATAAACTACTCAAAGAGATTGCCAATATTTTAAAATACAATTTTAAAACGCAGGCGACTTGTAGGATTGATGCCGATGAGTTTGCTATGCTTTTTGAAGGTCAAATCAATATTGAATATATGGTCAATCAAATTAAAGAGTGTTTTTACTCCCAAGCCATTCAAATTGACGATATTACACTCAATATCTCCTTTTCTTATGGTGCAAGTTATGGAAGCCTCTACAATTTTCGCAATAGTGCCCTTGCACTCAAACAGGCCAAAGAGAATGGTAAAAACAGACTCTATGTCTACAAACAAGATAAAGAGAGTATTGACCAAATACAAAGACAAGCATTCATAGAAGCAAACAATACTCTGCATAAAGCACTAGGAGAAGATGCTATTGTCCCATTTTTTCAAGGTATTCGCGATAATGAAACACAAAAAATCAATAAGTTTGAGTGTTTAGCCCGCATCAGAATAGGCACAGAGATTATTACTCCAGATGCTTTTTTAGAAGCTGCAAAACTCTCTGGTTTACTCCCTGAAATTACAAAAGTTATGATTGATAAAAGTTTTCAGATTATGCAGCACAATAACACTACTTTTTCACTCAACATTACAGAAGATGATTTAAGTCACCGTTACCTTTTTGAGTATATTGCAAAAAAATCGCTTCAGTATAAGATCTCACCCTCGCGTGTTATTTTAGAAATTTTAGAAGGTGTCAGTTCTGGTTCCAAAGAGCATAACCTCAAACAACTCAAAGAATTCAAAGAGGCTGGCTATAAAATAGCTATCGATGATTTTGGTACAGAGTACTCGAACTTTGAAAGGGTCTTAGACTTAGAGATAGATTTTTTAAAAATCGATGCCCGATATATTAAAGATATAGATACCAATAAACAGAGTTATGAAATCACAAAAGCCATTGCTTTTTTTGCACATAATGCTGGTATTACTTGTATTGCAGAGTTTGTCCATAATCAAAAAATACAAAACATCATAGAAACACTCGGCATTGAGTACTCACAAGGTTATCTCTATTCTGAGCCCTCTTTAGTCCCTCAGATTATGTAAAAAGGAGCGATAGGTGCAAACAAATCTCAACACAGGTTCCATTCAAAAGCATCTTATAAGACTCTCTCTGCCCGCTATCATCGGCTACTTTTTTCATACAATGTTCAATATCACCGATACCTATTTTGCTGGAGAGATTTCCACACAAGCACTTGCAGCACTCTCCCTCTCAAGTTCTATCTTTTTTATGATTTTAGCCGTTGCTATAGGCATGAGTGAAGCACTCACCTCTTTGGTTGGCAATGCTGTTGGCAGTGAAAATATCGCTCAAGCACGCCATATTGCACTCAATAGTCTTGCGTTTGCCCTTCTCTTGTCGCTTGGTTTATCTTTGTTTGGTCTTTGGAGTATGCCCTATTTGCTTGAAATCCTTGGAAATCCACTCTATGGCACACAGACACTCCACTATATCAACACCATACTCTATGCAACACTCTTTTTTATAGGCTCATTCTTTTTTAATGCCCTGCTGAGTGCTATGGGCGATACCATCTCTTTTCGCAATATTCTCATTGCCACTTCTTTTTTAAATGTTCTTTTAAACTATACTTTTGTCAAACTTTTTGG
>WFQD01000191.1 GCA_015487265.1 Sulfurimonas sp.
ACACTCAAAGGGTGGGAGTATGCATTTTCTCATAGAGGAGAGAGTGTAGATACTATTTTAAAAAAATATAATACACAGCATAAAAGTAGAGATGCTTTGTTGTATGAGGCAAAAGTTCTTGAACAACTTGCTTATGATAAAAATCATCCCTTTGGTGATATAAGTCCACTTAAAATATATAATATTGCCAATATCTATAGACTTTTAGGGATGACAAATGCAAGAGATAATGTTCTAGAAGGGGTGTTTTACAAACAAGATTCGCTAATGGATTTTTTGAAGAATCCCATTGTTTCTAAAGTACTCGTCACGCTTTTAGCTTTTATTGTTTTAATTATTATCTTGGGATTTTATAGGCAATTAATTTTAAAAAGAGAGAATACTCAACTTGAAAACTTAGTACAAGAACTCGAAAAACAGAAGAAAACTTTTCAAGCACTCTATGACCACTCAAAAGATGGTATTGCTCTTTTAGATATGCAGTCAAACTTTGTTGATGTTAATCCTGCATATAGTGAGATGACGGGCTTTACGAAAGAAGAACTTTTACAAAAATCGTGTTTGGAATTGACTATAGCAGAGGATGTTGAAAAATCACGTACAGCGATGCAAGAGGTTTTAGAAGTTGGTTTTATTCAAAATTTTCAAAAACGCTGCAAAATAAACGATGATAAAATTTTAACTGTCAATATGTCCATGACACATCTGCAAAATCCCGAACAGGTACTCATCAGTGTGCGTGATGTTACAAGGCAGGAAGAGACAAAAGCAAAACTCTTAGAGGCAAAAAAGAGAGCCGAAGAGGCAAACTTGGAAAAATCCTCCTTTTTAGCCAACATGAGCCATGAAATACGAACACCTATGAATGGCATTCTTGGTTTGACTCACTTGGTGTTACAGAGTGATTTAGATGAAAAACAGAAAAATTATCTCCAAAAAATAGATGCTTCGGCACAACTTCTTTTAGAGATTATTAATGATATTTTAGACCTCTCCAAAATAGAAGCCAAAAAATTTGAGCTTGAAAAAAGAGACTTCACAATGTCTGATGTATTGAAAAGTGTAGAAAATCTGCTTCTTTTTAAAGCCAAAGAGAAAGGACTAGACTTTCAAATTGATTGTAGTTGTGAGTGTGAAGCAAAACTTCATGGAGATAGTCTGCGTATCTCTCAAGTACTTATCAATTTACTCAATAATGCTATGAAGTTTACAGATGAGGGTTTTGTAAAACTGACTATATCACATCAAGAGAATCTCTATAGATTTGAAGTAAAAGATAGTGGTATAGGGATGACACCAGAGCAACAAGAGAAGCTTTTTCGTGCTTTTATGCAAGCGGATGTAAGTACAACAAGAAAGTATGGAGGGACAGGTTTAGGACTCAATATATCTAAACACCTTGTAGAACTGATGCATGGGAAGATTTGGGCTGAGAGTGAGTATGAAAAAGGGAGTAAGTTTGTTGTAGAAATACCTTTAGAACAAGGTGAAGAAGAGACGAGAGAAATAGAAGAAAAAAATTATACTGAAGATGATTTGACAGCATTTGCAGGTACAAAAATACTTTTAGTAGAAGACAACAAAACAAACCAGTTACTCATTTTAGGTTTACTTGATGAGAGTGGGCTTGAGATAGAGATTGCAAACAATGGTGAAGAGGCTGTGCAAATGTTTGCAAGCAATAGTTATGCCCTCATTTTGATGGACATTCAAATGCCTGTGATGAATGGCTATGAAGCCACAGCTCTCATTCGCGAGCAAAATCAAGATGTTCCTATCATTGCACTCACTGCAAACGCAATGAGCGAAGATATAGCCAAAACAAAAGCAGCAGGGATGAACACACATCTAGGCAAACCGCTTGATATGCAGCATTTTTATAAAACTTTATTTCAATTTTTAGACAAGGGTGCAAAATGAGAAAAATTCTTTTTTTGAGTTTGGTGTTGCTTAGTCCGCTTTTTGCATTTTCAACAACAAACATTGAGTACTTGTATGGTAATTTTACTGGCAATAGTGGTTTTGATACCAAAGGTGCTAAGAGTACTGTAACACTAGAGAACTTCTCTACATTCGCTTATGGAGATTTTTTTGGGTTTGTGGACATTACAAGAGCGAACGATAGATTTAAAAATGCAGATAAAAAAAGTGATGTTTATTTTGAACTTTCCCCACGAGTAAGCTTCTCTAAAACATTGCACAAAGATTTCTCTTTTCTTTTTGTAAAAGATATTTTTTTAGCAGGGCAGTACAACAGACAAGTGCATAAGTTTGAGGATTATCATGCAGAACTTTACGGTGTTGGAACTGACCTAAGCATCAAAGGTTTTGATGTATTCGGACTCAATTTTTATAAAAAAGAGCAAAATTTCGGAGGGCAAACCTACCAACTCTCAGCAAATTATATTAGTGAGCATATTTTTGGTACACCGCTTGTTGTGGATGGTTTTTTAGACTGGACAACAGGAGATTTTTTAACGCAAAATAGACTTTTATATGATTTTGATTATAAACTCGCAGGAGCAAAAACATATATGGGAACAGAGTGGCACTACTATAGAGTCAAAGACACCGATATAAAATCAAATGTCTTGCAGTTTATGGTTATGATGAAATGGTAGTTTTTTACTTATAATCACCTCGAGGCAGTGCTCTTTTGTTGTGTGTCAAAGTTTAAAATCTCCACTATTGACAATATCGAGTGTGGTTGTTGCGAACATATTTTTTATCTCTTGTCTTGGACTTGCCCATTTGTCATGCAAAATACATTTTTTATGTGGATTACAAGCACCATTTCCTAAAATACAAGCATGAAAATCTGTCAATTCTTGAAAATGTTGCAAAATATCGAGAATAGTAATGGAGGAAGTAGGGTGATTTAACTTAAATCCGCCTTCTCTGCCTCTGATGGAAAGTACAAACTCCCCTTTTACTAACTCTGTCATGATTTTTGTTAAAAATTTATAGGAGATGTCTAAGGTGTGTGCCAATTCATTGGACTTATGCAAATACCCAGCATCTTGCTTTGCCATATAGCTGAGAATTCTGATAGCATATTTTGATGTATTGCTGAGTTGCATGTGATAATCCTTTTCTTTTTATGACATTATATAGTAAAATTATAAATACTACAAAAAGGTAGAATTAAAGTTTCTTCAGCTATAATTTTAATTACTACTTTTTGGTAGAATTTAAAAAAGGCTTATTTATGACTGAACGTATTACCAAAAATATGGCCAGAAACATTTACTTTGGTGGCGGTTTATTTGCCATTTTAGTATTTGCAGGTCTGACGATGGATACAGTGCACCAGATTCCAAAATTATCGCATGATGATAAAATTACAGAATCAGTAGCTGCAGGCAAACAGGTATGGGAAGACAATGATTGTGTTGGATGCCATACAATTTTAGGAGAGGGTGCTTACTATGCACCAGAATTAGGAAATGTTTTTGAACGCCGTGGAAACAGTGACGAAGCGACTTTCAAAGCCTACTTAAGTGGATGGATGGCAGCACAACCACTCTCTGAACCAGGCAGAAGAAAAATGCCTCAGTTTCACCTTAGTGATAAGCAAGTCAATGATCTTGCAGATTTTCTCATCTGGACATCTCGTGTGAAAAACAACGAATGGCCACCAAATATAGAAGGATAAAAATATGAAATACACTTCTCAATCTGTCGCGAAAAAATACTTTATTTTTGCACTTATGCTTCTAGCAGGAGAGATACTTTTTGGTCTTGTTTTAGGGACTCAGTACATTGCAGGAGATTTTCTTTTTCCAGAAATTCCTTTTAATGTTGCAAGAATGGTACATACAAACTTATTGATTGTACTTATTTTATTTGGTTTTATGGGGGCAACTTACTATCTTGTTCCTGAGGAGTCCGAACGCGAACTTTGGAGTCCTGCACTTGCAAATATCATGTTTTGGGTTTTTGCAGCAGCGGGTGTTGCTACAATTCTTGGGTACCTCTTTGTGCCTTATGCTACTTTAGCAGACTTAACAGGCAATGACTTACTGCCTACTATGGGACGGGAGTTTTTGGAACAGCCGACGATTACGAAAATTGGTATTGTGATTGTTGCATTAGCATTTATTTTAAATATTGCAATGACTGTGATTAAGGGAAGAAAAACAGTTATTACAGTTGTTTTACTGACTGGGCTTTTAGGACTGGCAGTATTTTTCTTATTTGCTTTTTATGTTCCAGATAATTTAGTAATGGATAAATTTTTCTGGTGGTATGTAGTGCATTTATGGGTGGAAGCAACATGGGAGCTTATTTTAGGAGCAATCCTTGCGTTTGTGCTTATAAAAGTTACAGGAATTGACCGTGAACATACGGACAAATGGCTTTATCTTATCATTGCGATGACACTTATCTCTGGAATCGTTGGAACAGGTCACCACTTTTTCTTTATGGGTGCGCCATCGTACTGGATGTGGATAGGATCTATCTCATCAGCTATTGAGCCTCTGCCTTTCTTTTTGATGATTCTTTTTGCATTTTCTATGGCAAAACAAAAGAGAATTGATACTGAAAATAAAATTGCATTGACTTGGGCAAAAGGGACAGCAGTGATGGGATTTTTAGGTGCTGGCGTTTGGGGGTTTTTACATACTCTTGCTCCTGTTAACTACTATACTCATGGAACACAGCTTACAGCGGCACATGGTCACCTCTCTTTTTATGGGGCATATATTATGATTATCTTTACTATCATTTCTTATGCAATGCCGATTTTAAGAGGTCGTCCACATGGAAACTCAGCCAAAGCACAAAAACGAGAACTTGCTGCGTTTTGGATGATGAACATTGGGATGGTTGGGGTCACATTGGCACTTACAGCTGCTGGAGTTATGCAGATTATGTTACAACGTTGGGCGAGTGATGGAACAGCATTAAACTTTATGGATACACAAGCACACATAGTACCTGTCTATATGATTCGTCTTGTATTTGGTTTGCTTGTGTTAAGTGGTCTGCTTACATACTTCTCTAGCTTTTTTGTCAAAGAAGAAAAATAGTTTTATGCTAAATATACTTGAGTTTGAGGAGAATGCTGGAAAAATTTGGGAGCGTTTTATAAGTAAAAAAGTTACTATTGCTTATGAAGAGTCCCGAGTTTATTTCAAAGAACACTCAAAATCATTAAAGCTTTTTTACCACCTTTTGGGTGGTGAAAAAGCAAAAGAGTTGCATATAACAGACAAAAGATTTATAAAAACTTCTCGTAATTACAGAGAAAAACTTGCTGCATTAGGCGATACTTTTTTACTCCCCTGGCAAGATGAAAAAGCACTCTATTTGCCTGAATCT
>WFQD01000192.1 GCA_015487265.1 Sulfurimonas sp.
AGCTTAAATAGTTTTGCTAAAAATATCATTCCCTACCAAAAGTTTTTAAAAGAGGGTATGGAGTTTGTTAGTTTAATATTTTTATTGTTGTACACAGTTTTTATTTACCATTTTATAGTGGCTGTTAAAAGACGAACGAAGAGATAAGGGAGAGATTACAATGTCAAGATGGGTTCAAGGGTTTGAAAATCATGTATTTAGGGCAACATGGGAAAGTTTAAAAAATAATTTACAAAGTATTGAAGTAGATAGTACTACACCTACATATGTTGAAGAATTAGCAAGATTAAAAAAGGTTATTAGTTTTATAGATAATGCATTGAAAAATATTGATCCAGAATTATTTCCTCAAAATATTTTAAACTCCTTTAATGATCAAGCTAGAAATTGCAATGCTCAAATTTCTTCATATCGTACAAGTAAAAATATTTCACATCTTCAGCAAGCTAATAGTCATGCAGATAATTTTTTAAGTTATATAAGACCCTATATGATTCATGAAAGCAGTATGAAAAAAACTTTACTAGCTGCTGTGCGAGCATATAATAATGAGATGGAAAAAAGTCTTGAACATTTTAATCAAACTGCATCTAAGGAGCTTTCAAATATTTTAGAAGCGAGAAAAAAAGCTGATATATACAAAGCAGATGCTCAAAGTGATTTTGAAAGTGTTGAAGAGAGTAAAATTAAAATTTTAGATTTTGAAGAGGAGTTATTTGAGGGTTCTCATGAACAGATATCATTACAGCAAAAACTTCAGAACCTTGAACAAGATATTGAAGAAAAATATACAAAATTAAGTCAGTTCTATGCGGAAGTTTTTGAAGATAATGAAGAAGAAAGTATCGAGTCTATCAAAACAGCGCTTAAAAGAATAAAAGAAAACTATGAAGTAAATATTACCGATGCAAACAAAAAACTAAAACATTTAAAAAATTTAATGGATGATTTAGACTTGTTCTATGAAAAAATCTTTGGTCAAGAAGTTGAAAATGAAGATGGCACTACTAAAGTAAAAGAGGGATTAAAACAACAATTAGATGAAAGGTTAGAACAACTTGAATTAGTAGAACAAATACAAAATGACAAATATTCTACACTTTTTGATAAGATAGAGTCTTTATTACCAGGTGCAACAAGTGCTGGACTTGCAAGCGCATATAAAGAGATGAAAGACTCTTTTGATGAACCTATTAAACACTGGAATTGGATATTTATAGGTTCTGTATTGTTAATGTTTTTTGCAACATTTATATCTTTTGTACATGTTGAATGGGCACAGAATGGCAGTTTTGTTTTTTCATTTGCAGATACAGCTTCGATAGATAAAACTTTAAATAATTTACTGTATAAAATTCCTTTATATGGGCCATTAGTTTGGCTTGCAATATTTGCAAGTAAACGAAGAAGCGAAATGCAAAGATTACAACAAGAATATGCACACAAAGAAGCTCTAGCCAAATCTTATGACAGCTATAAAACTCAAATTGAACAGTTGGATAAGGAAGATCAAAAATTACTATTAAAATTGTTAGATAGTTCAATTGATACAATTGCAAATAATGCTAGCGAAACACTGGATGGAAAACATGGGGATGGTACTCCATTTGCAGAATTGCTTAAGCAATTTAAAGCACTGAAAGATGTTGTAAAGTAAATATATGCAAAAAACACACAACACTATCAACCAAAACCAACTCCGAATAAAAGAAAGTCTCTCTAAAAACATAGCCAAAAGAAAGCAAGTTATATATTTGGAATCAAATATACAAGAGTGGTTTGAAAAGTTAGATAAAATAAATAAAGATATACTCCATGCCCTGCAAAATAAAATTACACCACTACTTAATCAAAGCTACAAAGATGAACAAGAGGCGGATGGAAAGATAGCACATGCTTTTAGGTATTTTGGAAAAGAGATTGATAAACTTATCGAGTTATATGAAGATATAGAGTGTTTTTATGCCCAAGACTTTAGCGAAGAGCAAGAGGTTGTAGATGCCTTTGTCTCTATCTGTTCAGTGATGCTCAAAGAGTTACTTCTTTTACATGTATATATCAAAGATGCCTTGCAAAACACCCCCGAAGATTCAAAGATAGAGTATGCACCAGATATTCAAACGCAAATAGAGTTTATACAAAAATATCAAGCACAAACAGCACAAACCTCCAACACTTCTAATTGCCTACTACCATTAGCAGCTGCTTTTGGAGTTGGATTTATGTTGGGAGGGGAGTAAACAATATGGAGAAACAAATTGTATATGTGTTAACAAATCCTGCGATGCCAAATATTGTTAAGATTGGTAAAACTACACAAAGTGATGTATCAATTAGAATGAGTCAGTTATATTCGACGGGAGTACCTCTTCCATTTGAGTGTGCATATGCTGTAGAAGTTGAGGACTGTTCTAAAGTTGAAACGGCACTACATATTGCATTTGACCCAAGTCGAGTAAATCCTAAAAGAGAATTTTTTAATATTGAACCAGAACAAGCTATAGCTATTTTAAAGTTATTGGGCAATAAAGAAGTTACACCTCAAGTGAATGAAAGTCTTAACAGAGATGTAACAGAAGCTGAAAAAGATTCAGCAAAAAAAGCTAAGAAAAGACCACAAATGAACTATCAAGAGATGGGGATAGAGATTGGTTCAATTTTAGAGTATATTGAAGACAGTTCAATTACAGTAGAAGTCATAAGTAATAAAAAGATTTTATACAATAATGAAGAGATGTCATTAACTCGTGCTACTAAAGAGATACTAGGATTAGATTATGCTGTTCAACCAGCTAGACACTGGTTGTATAATGGTAAGTCTTTAAGAGATTTGTATGATGAGACTTATAGTTTAGAAGAGATTTAAGGAAGAGATGATGTCAAAAAAATTTAGAATTTTATCACTTGATGGAGGTGGAATTAGAGGATATTTAAGCATTAAGATTTTAGCTAATATTGAAAAAATACTTAATGAACAAAATAATGAAAATATAAATATTGGTCAAAGATTTGACTTAATAGTAGGAACATCAACAGGTGGCATTATTGCATCAGCCTTAGCTATTGGAAAATCAGCACAAGAAGTTTTACAATTATATAAAAACTTAATTCCAAAAGTATTTCAAACTGAAGAAAGTGGTATATTCGTACCAAAATACAGTAATAGTATTTTAAGAGAAGAATTAGAGAAGATATTAGAAGATAATAGATTATCAGATGTTAAAACAGATTTGTGTATTACAAGCGTAGATGTTGAAAATGCTACACCAAGATTTCATAAAAGTGGATATTTTGATAGAAATAGTCCTAGATTAGATGAAAAATTAGTGGATATTGCACTGGCTACTTCTGCTGCTCCAACTTATTTCCCATTAGTAAGTACAAAACATTCTACTAATTTAACAGATGGTGGTGTTGTTGCAAATAATCCATCTATGGTTGGTTTAATTGATGCGATGCAAATAAATGATAATAATGTTGATAATATTATTTTGCTTTCTATAGGAACAGGAGAACAGCCTTGTATGCCTTATGATATTGACAAATTAAAGAATGCCGGTAAACAAAATTGGATAGTAGATATTGATAATAATACAAAAATAGAGAAAGCAATTAAAGCCTATAAATCAGGTAAATCAAAATTCCAAATATGCAAAGATTTTATTTTTTCTAAACAAAAGGTATTTAATTCAAAAGGTTCACCATTAATAGAGTTATTAATGGATAGTCAATCAAAACTTGCACACTTTCAAGTAGGCTTTCTGTTAAAAGACAACTATTTGAGAATAAACCCAAAAATGAATACATCTATAGCATTGGATGATGTGTCCAAAGTAGATAACTTAAATAATGTAGCAGATATTAATGCACAACAGCTCAAACAAATAAAAAAACTTATAGGAGAGTAAAAATGAATTTTGATAAACAGTTTAAAGAGTTTCATGGAGTTATTAAATTGACTTCTACAAAGAAGAAAGAATTAACAGGAGATGAAAATAAAAAAGGTAGTAGGGATGCACTAAGAGAGAAAATTAGAAAAAGTTTTAAAGACAATGAAAGAAAACAGCCTAAATTTTATATGCAAGGCTCATTTTCTATGACAACCACAATTAATCCAATTAGTGCAGAATATGATTTGGATGATGGAGTTTATTTACAAAATATAGACACATCAAAACCTATAGATGAATGGGATAAACCTGAGAAAGTTCATCAATGGATAGTAGATGCAGTTGATGGGCACACAAGTAAAAAGCCAATTGATAAAAATTTATGTGTTCGTGTTAATTATGCAGATGAAAATAAACATATAGATCTACCAATATATGCTCCTAAAGAAGATACTTATTATTTAGCTGTAAAAAATAATGGTTGGATTGAAAGTAATCCTAAAGAAATTTCTGATTGGTTTGCTGCTGAAGTTAAATTTAAAGGAGAGCAATATCGTAGGCTTGTCCGTTATTTAAAGGGTTGGAAAGATTTTAGGGAAGATGAAAATAGTCAAGTACAACTTTATGGTGGTTTTCAATTGACTGTGTTGGCTTCATATCATTTCATAGAAGATATTGAAAGTGATGAAGAATCATTTTTTAGAACTATTCAAGAAATAAAAAATAACCTTTGGATTTATAAAGAAAAAATTTGTAATCCAAAAAATGGTGGGAAAAATATTATAGATCATTATAGCGAAGCAAGAAGAAAAAAGTTTGTTGAAGAGTTTGAAAAAATGTATGAAAAAGCAAAAAATGCATATGAAGAAAATGATTGTGTAGAAAAATCTAGAAAATGGCAACAAGTATTTGGCGATAGATTTCCTGCCTTAACAAAAGAAGATTGTGATGAAGATAAAAACGCCTCAAAGGCAGCAAGAATTACTGGAACAACAAATATTGCTAATACTTCAGGAAGACAGGCATAAGTTTGAGAAGTATAGATACTTGGATATTTGAAGAACAAAAGAAAGTTGTATATTATCTTATCTCCCAAGATTTTTCTTTTAATGAAATAAAAGGATTTTTTTGGAAAAAGTTACAATTTCATGGTAAAACTATTTATCTTCGTATAGTTTTACCTCAAAAATTTCCTTTGGAATATCCAAAATTTTATGTTGATCAAGAAGAGTGGTATTTAAAGTATCCTCATATTGAACGAAGCAAGGAATATGGAGTAAATATATGCTATGTTGACAAAGAAGATAAAGTAGCCATTTTTGATGGCATTCAACTTATTAAAAAAGAGCTAGAAAAGATTTATGAAGTTATTAAAGATTATGAGAATAACTCTTTTAATAAGCAAGATTTTTTAGAAGAATTTGATTCCTATTGGGGTGACAATTTTATTTATATGGATGTTCAGTCTAGTATAGAAG
>WFQD01000193.1 GCA_015487265.1 Sulfurimonas sp.
CTGTTATATTTTTCTACTTTAGAAGCATTTTTAATACTTTTTATTCTATCTGGGTTAATATGTCTGTATCGCTTTCTCTCATTAGGCAACGGTTCTATCCTTACTCCTCTACCAATAGTTTGCATGACGTACTTTTTAGCACTACTACTACCAATATTTAAAAAACTAACAATATTTGGACGATTGCTATCCCATCCTTCACTAAATACTCGACTACCCAACAATACATTAATAGTACTATCTTCATCATTGAGTCGTTTGAAGTAAGCTTCTCGTGTCATATCTTCCGTAATATCATAGTTATAAAGAAGTCCATTACTCCAACTCTTGGTATCACTGATTTTCAGGAGGGCAAAAGGCTCTGAGGAAGTTTTGAGTTTAAACAACAATTCGCTACTATCTTTTGTCTTGATACACTCTATTGTACCATTGCTTTTTGTATTAAAAAAATATAGCAATAAATCCGTATATTTCACATCTCTAAGTACTTCTATAAAATCATCACTTACAGCTTCATCGCCAAAAAAGTAGTTTCGATTAGTATTGATGTTGGAAATTAACTCCTTTTTGCACTGTTTAAACTCTTCAGGCTCTTCTTTCGCTACTTCAAGAAGTGTTTGAAAATAAATCTTCAAATCAGCATTTTTTATATTAACAGTATGTGCTACAGCAATCATCAAAGGATTATGGTAAAGTCGTTTATCTAGCTTTTTAAGAGCTTTATATTCCTTTTTAATAGCGCTAAAAAGGATAAGTGACTTTAAAAGTACATCTTTTTTATCAGCGGGGCTCAGATCTCCCTCTTTTTTATTAAAACCTTTGAACTCTTCATCAACAATCTTAATATTTTTTCCATATCCCTTTTCATTGAACTTGGCAAGGTTAAAATTGTATACAGTAGTCAGCTTATCTATACTGTCTGTAAACGTTGCACTGAAATTAAAAATATAGCCATTTTCTGCAAGAGTATTATAATACTCCTTTTTTAAGCTTTTCTCTGCATCTCCTTTATGTGCTTCGTCAAGAATAATATACCAGTTCTTATTTCCTAAATAGTTCTCATAATTAATTCTTTTGCCATCTTTTTTCTTTCCTATTCCTTCTACATCCGTAAAGAGGTCGCTTCTATAGTAAAAAACTTGCATGTGATTATGAGTAAAAAGGTTTCCTTGCCTTTTGGTTTTTTCATACTCTTTAAGTGAAGTCAAATTAATTTTAGCATTTGAATACATATTAAATATGGCTACTTGTGCCTTTAACTGTTCAAGTATCTTTTCCGTAGGCGCTAAGATGAGTATATCATTAGTGGGGATATACTCTTTTTCGCTCATTTGTTTCAGTATCTCGATGAGTTTTATCATCACTATACTCTTACCGCTTCCTGTTGCCATCCAAAAGGAGGCACGATTAAGAAGTTTGTTTACAGTAAGCTTTTCTTTTTTAAAGTCACTTTGATCAAAGCCTTTATTTTTGTAGTATCCCTCAAGTCTTTGTTTATCTTTAAAGTAAAGCTCTAAAACAGATATAGCATATCTCAAAGCTTCTTGTTGATAATCAAAAAGTGAAATATCTTTTGAAAAGGTTTCTAAATCAAACTCATTATCTATATCAATAGTAGTTGATTTATTTTCAAGAAGGTTTTGTGCGATTAACTGGAGAAAATTAGTCATTGTGTCACATCCAAGCTAAATTCTCTACCATCTAATTTCCATAAATTTACGGCTAATTTAGCCATTTTTCTTTGCCTAGATTTTATCTCTTCTTTTGTCCATAAACTATATTCATGCAATGGCTTTAACAATACGTTATTACCCTCTCTTTTACCTACAACCGTAAGATATGTGCTGCTTTGATAAAACCTTTCTTTTTTCTCTACAAAATTAAGCCTTTCATGACCTGCTTGATTATTATCTGATTCCTTCATTAAAGCATAATTACCAAGTCTATACTTGAATGCATCTGGCATATTAGTAGAACTATCATTTTCAATATGTTCTATTGATATATCATTAGCTTGCGTGCCAATTAAACTAAGCAATGTATCTCCTCTCAAATAATTTTCTAATCTATAAAAAATATATTTAACAAGTATTCCTTGATTATTATATCTATACTCCCCACGTTTTGAATATACCAAATGAATAAAAGAAA